>JBEPWR010000077.1:0-6839 GCA_041642335.1 Eubacteriales bacterium | reverse complement strand
TCCGTCTTCAAACTTTGCATCAGCATGCTCTTCGATCAGTAGATAATCTCCTTTGGTATGTTCAGCGATAATCCGGTTCCAGAATTTCACCGAGCTCAGATTTTTCGGATGTCTTTTTAGCTGCCACATGCCCCGAAACCGGTCAAAAGTTTTTAATGCCGCGTAACGCCCAACTCCTGAGCGACGGTACTTATGCATCACAAAAAATTCGGACATGGCATAATCAATTTTGCCCTTCACATCAGGATGATCATTAACCATCACGAAACCCGCTAAGTTGTCATCTGCCAAAATAAAATATGCCCAGCGGCTTTTATCCGTCCAGTAGTGATCCAAGTATCCATATCCATAAAGGCCCAATGGATTTACATCCCGATTGTCATACTGAGAAAATTCATAGTCGTATTTCTCCAGAAGGTTTCTTAAAATTTCCTTTTCCTCCAGTTTTACCGGTTTTAATTCAAGTTTCATAGACTTTTCTCCTTAAAATTTGTTAGCGGAAAAATTTGCTGTACAAATTATTCTATTTCTAAAGTATACTCCAACTGACAATCACAGGGCTCCTGCTCAACCAGTTCCCTATTGTATTCTTCCGCCTCTACACAACCCATTTTTTTATAAAAAACCTGAGTTTCTTCTGAAGAATGGGTGGACATGTACAGTTTTTTTGCGCCTTTTTCTTTTGCCTCTTTCGTCATAATAAAAAACAGCTCTTTCCCAATACCTCTGCCCCGACATTCATTCGATACATGAAGACTTGAGAGCTGTAGGTATTCTTTCTTGGAACCGAATAGCTCTTTTTCAATCGAAGCAAAGCCCACCAGTAAATTCTCAGAAAAAGCTCCATAAACTTCCCCTCCGGTTTTAACAGTAAGCCGAAGACATTCAACCAGACTTTCATAATTCTCCTTTCCCCATTGTTCTTTAAACACAATATCTTTTAAAACCCATTCTCCCTCTATTTTCCGCCAACACTTAAATACTGCCTGATAACGGTCAAAGTTTGAAAATAAATCTACCGTAATTTCATTTTCCATCAGTTTCTTATAAATGGTTTTTTTCAATAAGTTTTCTCCTTTCCATCCCCATCTGAAAAATTAGCAAGGTCATATGCCTTAGCTGGTAATTTTGTTAGCTCTTCATTGTAAATATCCGGTTCCATATATTTTCCTGATACATCTTCTAAGTACCCTTTTTGTAGTTCCATCCCCATAAATGCCGGAAAATTCGCACCTTCGGAAGTGGTGATCCCGAAGGTTTTCGCATCTTCAAAACCAAATCTCGGGTAGTATGTGGGATGTCCGAAAAAAAATATCGCTCCATAACCCAGTTCTTTTGCTCTCTTAACTGAATAATTCATCAACGCACTGCCAATTCCCTGTTTCTGATACTTAGGCAGTACACTTAACGGTCCAAAATTCAGTACCGCTTTCTTCTCTCCGTTCGGTTGCAAAACATAAGAAGCTCCGGAGAAAATGATGTGACCTACAATCTTGCCCTGTATTTCCGCAACAAAGGTCAGCTCGCTAATACCTTCATTTTCTCTCATCCTATGTACCATATAATGTTCTGTTGCTCCAACTCCTATTTTTTCGATTCGCTCCTCGCGCCAAAAGGCTTTTCTGGTTACCCACTCCACAACTCGCCAGTCTTTTTTCTCTTCTCGTCTGATTTTGATGTTCTCCATATATAACGCCTCCTATTAGATGTGATTCTTAATTATCTTCTCTTTTATTCGTTAACAGGAATATTACATAACTACTTATATTCAGTATAGGAGACCTTCAGTAAAATCATAAGGGTATAGGGTCGGATTGCCTCTCCGTCTTAAGACGGAACTTCGGATGTTTTATTTTACTAAAGTGTTATAAAGTTCTCAGCAAAAAGTAAAACCCTTAGAAGACGGAAGTTGACCTTCGAAGGGTTTTTAGCTATTATCGATACAGTTCATCTTTCATATTAACTCTTCTACACTGGCTTTTCCTCAGTGTTTTCTTTTATTGGCTCATCGTTTCTCATAATAAAAATAAAAACCGGCCCCATAAACGGAAGGACCACACTGATGATCAAATAAACTATTGCCTGATCCGGTCGGTAAATCGTAAAAAGCTTATGCAGAGCGAAAAGCTCAATAATCAGCGCTACGATCCCGATCAGTCCGCCGATCAGTGGAATCGGTGAGAAAATCGTTCCTCCTACAGCAACTAATGGAAGAACTACTTCCACTTGAGGGATTTCATATTCTCCGATCTTCAGAGTGCGAATAATTTTTCCCATAATATATAGCTGGACAATAGGAATCCACGCAAGCCATGCATTTTCAATTTTTTTATTCTTTGCCATAGTATAGAGTCCGATGGCACCCAAAACATAGATAATAATTCCTACTACCAGAAATATCAAAAAGAATGAAGCCACAACTGCAAATATCCCATAACGCGGATCAAAATCCATAGATAAAACCTCCTTGAATCTATTTTTCTTATTACTTTATTCCTACCACTATATGTTTCTTTAAAACAGAAACACAGAAAATGCTTATAGAAAAAGCCCTTACAAAATATAAGGGCTCAGGGTCGGATAACCTCTCCGTCTTAAGGTGGAGGTTTTCATCCTTTTGGGTTGTAACTCATTACTGCGATTTTTACTTCTTTTTAATTGGCACTTGCAGTTCTGTCAGCCAATCTTCTTCCTTTTCCTTGTTCCAAATGCCGTCAATATAACTTTCCCTTGGGTTATCCGAGGCTTCGTAGCCATTTTCGTCAATCCACTTAAAAACGTAAGCGTAGGCTTCTGATAAACCTTCGTAGCCACCTTTATGCATAACCGATACCGCAGTAGTTCCTTGGATTTTTTTAAATTTGATGGCATCGAAGTCTTCTTTTATTTCAGTTACAGCTTCACAAAACTCCACATGAAAATCCTGCTCTTTGTACTCCTTATCCAGATAGACAATAAAGCAATACTCAGGAACCGTACATTTCAAATCCGGATACTTTTTTGTTACCTGTTCTCCGATTTCGGGAATCAGTTTGAAATAAGCCTCGTAATTCGGCACTGTCATTTTCTTAGAGTACACAATACATTCTGGTAGTTCTTTAATCGTTGCTTGATAGTTCATCATACATTCCTCCTCTTGTCCTGATAGGATAAATTCAATTCTGGAGAGCTGCTCTGTACTACAGGCAATTGCTTCTACGAGCTCAATTTTTCGTTTTTCCAGTAGTTCTTTTGCTTGCTGACCATTAATAATCGATTTTGTCTCGTTAACTGATAGACCAATTTGCCTGAGAGCTTTGATTGTGTGGAGTCTAAATAGTTGTTCCGTAGAATAGAAACGGTAATTTGACGTCGCGTCTACAAACTCCGGTTTCAAAAGTCCTGTTTCATCATAATAACGTAGGGTTTTGATCGTTGTTTTGCTCATTTTAGAAAAATCTCCGATGCGGTACATAGCCTCACTCCTTCCTTGTAAATAAATTTTATCGTCTCCCCTAACAGGAGAGTCAAGAGGTATTATAAAAACTTCGCCATAAATAAACAAGGGTTTCTTTCATCCCATAGAGTGGGAAATACTTCTAAGGGTTTAAAACCCACCGACTCATAGAATCGCCGAGTTTGATCGTAGGCCTTATCTTCCCGGGAGACATCCAAGGTTTTTACTGTTAAAATTTCCATACGGTTTTTCAGACAGAAAGTTTTCGCTTCATCAATCAGCACCTTTCCCAATCCTTTGCGATGAAATTCTTTTAATATACCCATCACATAAATCTCGGCAGTATAAGGATTATGTAGTCGCAGGACAATAAAGCCTATCGGCTGCCTCTCATGATATACTGCAAAAAAAGGCAGGTCTTTAGAAGTCTTAATATATTCCTCCGTGGCATCTTCTATCCCAAACCATTCCGGTAGAGCTTGTAAAATCTTTCGAGCTATTTTTTCCTTTTCACTTGTCTCGGTTACGGCGCTTGTTCGAAATATCATGTGTCTTTTCCTCCTTTCCTATTTTCCAATCCAGGTAATTACCTGCTCAAACATATGCATGCTAACAGCATGGGGAATCTTTGGTATCTCATAGAAACGGATTTTTCTTCGGTCTTTACCATAATAATTATTGGCTTTCTCAAAAAACATTCGCTGAGAGTCGATAGGGACAGTATTATCTTCTTGTCCGTGCAGGAGCAGAAAAGGTCTTTTATGAAATTTATGCAGATTATCATAGGGATCCATTTCTTCTAATTTTTGCAGTTCAAATGAAAGTTTTTCTTTGCTTCCCTGTTCCTCCCCTACAGTTTTCAACATTTTATCCCAGGCGCAGGATCCGTTGATGACCACCATGGTTTTTAAGTTTGGATGTCTAAGAAATACCCCGACGGAGGTGAATCCACCCATGGAGTGACCGATTACCGAGATATTCTTCTCGTCGTTGTCCAGGTTTTTTTTGGCGTAATCAAGAATTTGATCTGACTCCTCGATACTTCTTAGCAGTACCTTATGAAGGTATCCCTCAAGCTTTCCTTCTTCTGTATAGTTTAAGCTTCCCCGTTCGCCGTGATGTAATGCGTCCGGGACAATGACCTGATATCCGAAGCTTGCCAGAATCGTAGCTTTAAAGTGTTGAAACTCCTTATTGGAAGACCATCCGTGGTAGTTGATTACTGTGGGATAGGGTCCTACTTTTCCCTTTGGTCGGTAAATAAGACAGGGAATCTCATCAATTACCACTCGTTTCTTTTCCACAAAGGGACTTTCCTCTTGAAAACTCTTAACTTCCATCTTTATTGCCTCCTTCTGTTTTAAATGGTTAGTTGGTCTGCATAAATTTTTATTTACTATTGTTGGTATTTTTTGATAGAAATTATACTTCAATATGGACTTAGAATAAGTTCTTAGATAGTTAATCCTTCTTCTATTCTACCCGATAATTAATTTCAGAGCAAAATTACGGTAGAAGTTTAAATAAAAAATTAACCGTCTGATTGCATGGGATCCCTCCCTTCAGACGGTTGTTTGTACTGTTGGTTTGCTCTTTGTACTGTTGGTTTGCTCTTTGTATTGTTGGTTTATTTAGAAAGTGGTTAGCCATAGAGTCTTTTGGATGCGAAAAAGCAGTCTTCGAAACCAGCTTAAAGAATCCTGATATTCTCCGTAATCCAACGTATATTTATGGTCGGGATTGTTCCATAGCCTCTCAAAATAACTACTGACTTCCTGCATAAATTCTGTTTCCCCGGGTCCCCGAATGAACATATTATTCTGAAGGCTATACTTTCCTAAACTTCTTCTCGAATAATTTATGGAACCCAAAAGCACTTTAGACTCATTTCCTTTGAGAAATAGAATTTTACTATGATACTGTCCTTTATCAACGTTATACCACCGTACTTCAAGGTTCTCCCGTTCAGAAATATTCATGCTGTGGGTCACAGCAATATTAGGAATGCCCGGTTTCTCTTTGCCGAAACTGGTTTGATTCGGATCAAGGATGATTCGTACCAGCACTCCTCGATCTGCAGCGTTTTCCATTGCCTCGATAATATCCGCTTCAGAAAAAAGATACATTCCCAACCATATCTCCTCACCTTCCTTGGAATCCTCAATGATCTTTAACGCCTCTTCAAAAACTGTCCCATCTGTAACGACCTTTGCTATAAGTTCCTCTTCTTCAGGCCGTTCTTCAATTTTTAACTGATCCGGACTAGGGAAATTTTCAACATTTCCTCCGCTATAGCTTACAACTCTTCGCTCCGCTTCCAACATCGCTTCTAATATCGTTCCACGAACCCGAACCCCTATATTGGAATGATAGGCACTGGCATCATGAGCATTGGCAGATGAATAGATCCCTTCATTCTCCGTAATCAATGCCTTTCGATGATTGCTTTTGATATTGAAAGTTTTAAAGTATGACCCTAGACTGATATCCGGTTCCTGAGATCCGAAATAATTAGGAAACCATTGCCCCCCGCTTTCACCGAACCATTGGAGAAACATTCGATAAAAGGAGGTGTAAATCGGAATAGGATCGCGAAGCGGATCCAAATTCGCATAAATCACATGAGCACCCTGTTCTTCCAATGCTTCAATCCTTGAAGCTTCGTGAGATCCGTAAGAGGTATTGATCGGATCCGTAATGATCCATACGTCCAAGGCTGGATATTTCTCCATCTGATCTGAAATAACAAGTTCCAAATCTTTACTGATCGGCGGATAATCATCTTTTGCAGCACCCAGATCTGTAAACATAAACATATCCAACACAATAAACTTCTCTGCATTTTGAATTACATTATTAAAGGCATCAAAAATTTCATGCTCCCGAATAGGCTCATCCCCTTCGGAATTGATGGTAATGTCACTCAATAACTGTGTTTCCTCGTCGAACAGGCTGTATTCAGAACTTTCATAGTTTAATTCCGATGGCAGTTCCTTAACCTGATGATAGACAAGGGTAATGATATAAATAACAACAATAGCAACTCCTAGAATATTCACTATACCTTTCCGAGTTTTCCTACTGCTTTTATTCTTGCTCAATTTCATCAGCCCTTTCATAATGTGATTTGCTTGTTGTCAATAAAATACCCATAAAACACGAAATTTATTCAATGATTTTCCATTATGTAAAATAATTAGGTTATTTTTATAGCATTTAGTTTTTTTTCGCAACAAAAAACCCTTGTAACCATTCGTTTCAAGGGTTTTAATTTTACATTGCAAAATAGAAATAGTTATTTTTTTGTATAAGAGCTCTCCAGTTTTTTCTTCCGGTCCTTCCGGTTTTTATTAAACTGATCAGAAAGATTTTCCAATCGTTCTTTTTCAAATAGGTCTCTGGC
>JBEPWR010000076.1:0-6999 GCA_041642335.1 Eubacteriales bacterium | reverse complement strand
TGGGAAAAATCCGATTCCGAAGATCAGAAAGGGATCCAAGACGATATTGACCAGCGCACCGAGGAGCATGGCCATCATCGGGGCAAAAGTATTTCCCTGGCCTCGAAGAATATCACTGGTAATTAAGGAGAAAAATAAGGCAATGGAGCCGATGAGAATTACCTGTACATATTCCGTGGCATAGGCGACAATTTCCGGATTCTCGGAAAAGCTCCCGACCAGGGGTGCCACGAAGAAAAGACCGATGATGGCCATAATTACGCCATAAATTCCGGAGATCACGAGCACATGCTCTGCCGTAAGCACCGCCCTTTTCTGATCACCGGATCCGAGAAGTCTTGAAATTAAGGAATTCGTGCCGATCCCCGTACCTACAGCAACGGCGATTAGAACAATATGAAAAGGAAAAGCGATGGAGAGGGCCGCTAAAGCCTCTTCGCTCACCCGTGCAACGAAAAAAGAATCCACCACATTATAAAAGGCCTGCACGGACATGGAGATCATCCCCGGGATGGAAAGCTTGAAAATCAGTGGTAATATGGGATCCGACCCTAAATTATAGTTGCCGGTAATTGCTTTTCTCATTGCTGCTCCTCCTTAAGGGTTTTCAAAGAATCCGATGATTCCTCAAAAAACCGTATTTAATTCAGTCAATCTTATGTTATAATAGAACAGGAATCTTTTCAATAGCAGGGTTTACTTTAAATAATGAAGGAAGAAGGGGAGTAATCATGGGAGAAAAACAACTGGTATTTAAACCGAAATTTGTGGGAATTCTAATGGATGTTTTCCTAAGAGGACTGTTGTTAGCCATAGCAATTGTGATACTGAATTTTTTGAATTCCTATCGGGAAGGAATTTATGAAAAACACGGGGTGGATTTTTTTGGATCCTTCACCCTGGACATTGACTTTTTAGACCTGGGGATCTTAGCGGTTATCTACATAGCCACCATTGTAGTCTTATTCTTTATCCTTCGCTTTATCTACCGATTTGTGGCGGTCTGGTATCAATTGGGGGGAGAGACGGTTATCGATCTTGAACAGGGAAAAATCAAGGCAACAAAGATGATGTTTCCCCTTACCCGGGTGTCTACGGAAAGTAAATGTCACGATATTATCGAAGTGGAAATTTATCAAAACATCTTTGATCAGGCCTTCAATACGGGAGCTTTAACCATTGAATACCTGGTCCTGAGTGATGTGGATTCTCAGATGAAGGATATACGACTTATGCATCTGAAAAATCCGGAACGGAAAAAACAACAATTGTTGGAGTAAGTATTTGGAGTAAGTATCATGAAAACCCGGAAAAAAACGCAACGGCATCACGCCGCTGCGTTTTTTCTTTTTTCATCCCATTGTAATTTTTGTAATCATCAGGTATAATATACCCTATAGGGGTATACAGAAGTCGATAAACCTCTCAAATTGTCTAACCCAAGGAGGCTTATAAATGGGAGAAAAAATAACAATTGATATTGGCGGCATGTCCTGCGCTACCTGTGCAGCCAATATTGAAAAATCATTGAACAAGCAAGAAGGTATTATGGATGCCAATATCAACTTTGCATCGGAAAAAGCCTATGTGGAATACAATCCAGCTCAAATCACAAAAGAAACCATCGCCGAAACCATCGAAAAAACCGGTTATGAAGTGTTGGAGATGCCGGAGGATAAAAAGGAACAGAAAAAAACGGTTCGGGTTGAGGGAATGAGTTGTACCGCATGCGCGAAAAGAATTGAGACCGTGCTAGGAAAGTTGGACGGGGTAAGAAATATCAATGTCAACTTTGCCGCGGAGAAGTTAAGCATCGAATACCAGGAAGACCAGGTAAGCTTCAAAACCTTACAGGAAAAAGTTCAAAAGATGGGCTTTGAACTGGTTATTGAAGAAGACCAGCCGGAAGAGGAAATGGACCGGGACGAAGTCAAGGTCGAAAAAGCCCAGAAAAAAATGCTGTATTCCGCAGTCATCAGTGGTACGGTAATGCTTTTGATGATCATTCATATGTTTATTGTAAACATCCCGGGATATTTTTATATTACCGCGGCACTGGCCTTTCCGAATATTTTCATCTTAGGAAAGCCCGTGCATAAAGGAAGTTTGAATGCCTTACGAAACAAAAGTCCCAATATGGATGTACTGGTTTCCCTCGGTTCGGTTCCTCCCTATTTGGTAGGACTGACCGCGATTATTTTCCCGATCCAGACCTTTATTGAGATGGCAACCAGTATTATGACTTTCCATCTGATCGGAAAATATCTGGAAGTTCGGGCCAAGGGCCGGGCTTCTCAGGCGATTAAAAAGCTGCTGCAGATGGGTGCGAAAACCGCAAAAATATTAAAAGACGGCGAAGAAATCGAGGTTCCTGTAAAAGAGTTACAGGAAGGAGACATTATGGTTATCCGTCCCGGAGATAAAATTCCCACCGACGGACTGGTTATTGAAGGAAAAAGTACCGTGGACGAGTCTATGGCCACGGGGGAATCCATGCCGGTTAAACGGGAAAAGGGCGACGAAATTATCGGTGCCACCATTAATAAACAGGGAATGTTGAAGGCGAAAGTCACAAAGGTCGGTAAAAATACCTTCCTTTCCCAGGTAATAAAAATGGTGGAGGAAGCCCAGGGTTCAAAAGTTCCGATCCAGGAATTTGCGGACCGGATTACCAGCTATTTTGTACCGGTGATTATTGTAGTAGCTCTCGGTACCTTTATTTCCTATAATGTATTTCCGGAGTTTCACTTGTCCATTGTGGAGTGGGGCGCGCAGTTCCTTCCATGGGTAAATCCGGACCTGTCTCCCCTTACCTTATCCTTTATTACCGCAACCGCAGTTTTCGTAATCGCCTGCCCTTGTGCGTTGGGACTTGGAACTCCCACAGCCTTAATGGTAGGTAGCGGAATGGGTGCGGAAAAAGGGATTCTGATTCGAAACGGTGAAGCGGTCCAGACCTTTAAAGATGTGGATTTAATCGCCTTCGACAAAACCGGTACCATTACCAAAGGAAAGCCCGAGGTCACCGATGTGATCGCCTCGAAAGGGTTTGAAGATGTGGATGTGATCTATTATGCCGCAACCCTGGAAAAGGCTTCGGAACACCCCCTTGCCCACGCGATTATCGAACGGGCAAAGGATATCAACCTTACCCTCGGAGAAGTACAGGATTTTGAAGCCATTACCGGTCGCGGGGTGGAAGGAACCCTGGAAGGAGACTGGATATACGTCGGAAACCGAAAATTCATGGAGGAAAAAGGCATCTCCTTTGAAAACGTGGAAGAAAAACTGATCACCTTGGAGGAAGAAGCGAAAACCGCAATGATGATTGCGAAGAATAAGGAGCTTCTAGGGGTCATTGCCGTGGCGGATCCGATTAAAGAGGATTCCCATAAGGCCATTCAAAAACTGGAATCCATGGGAATCAAGACCGCCATGATTACCGGTGATAATCAACGGACGGCGTTGGCAATCGGTAAGAAAGTTGGGATCTCCCATGTGATTTCCGAAGTGCTTCCCGACGGGAAAGTCGACGAAGTAAAGCGCTTACAGAAAGAATACAATATTGTGGCCATGGTCGGAGACGGCATTAATGATGCCCCGGCCTTAAAGCAGGCCAATATCGGAATAGCTATTGGTACGGGTACCGATGTGGCCATTGAAGCTGCGGATGTTACCTTGGTTCGTGGAGAGCTAAGCAGTATTATTACCGCGGTGAACTTATCCAGACTGACCTTCAAAAAGATTAAAGAGAATTATTTCTGGGCCTGGTTTTACAACGGCGTTGCCATTCCCATAGCGGTTATGGGGCTCCTGCATCCGATGATCGGAGCCGCAGCCATGTCCATCAGTTCCCTGAATGTGGTCTACAATTCTCTAAGAATGAAACGGAAAAATATTGAACCGGAGTTTTAACGCAGGAAAAGGACACGGCGCTTAAGGATTCTCAAGACCTTAAATTTCTGATATACAGGAATTTAAGGTTTTTTTTATTGCATTTCCGAGTGAAAATCATAAAAAGTGATGTTTAGCGTTAATTCGATATGGTATAATATCTTTTCAAATGAAATGCAGTGAAAATAACCGTTAAAAAAAGACGCAGACAAGAGCGTTCAAAAAGAAAGGGGATCTTTATGCCAAAATCCATGATATACGTCAAAACTTATATGGGAAAATGGATGGCCTTTGGAATAATCAGCGGAATCGGTGGCGGATTGTCGGCAATTGCCTTTAAGAGGGCGATCGCCTGGACGGCTCAAGCGGGAAGTGCAATTCCCATCGTTATCGCTCCGATTATCGGCGGGATCCTGGTCATGCTGGTCTTTCATTTTGACGACCAGATTCTCGGTGCCGGCACCAACAAATACATTCTCAGTGTGAATTTGCACCAGGGAAACCTGAAAAGTCGGACATGGATATCGAAACTTCTCGCCTCAGCGGCCACCATCGGTTTTCGCGGGAGCGGCGGGGTAGAGGGACCGATGCTATTGATGGGCGGCAGCCTCGCCAATACCCTTGCAAAGATCCCTTATTTGAATCGATGGATTGATAAGGAGGACCATCGGCTCATGACGGTATGCGGGGCGGCAGGAGCGATCGGAGCTATATTCCGGTCACCTTTGGGCGGAGGCATTTTTGCGACTGAGCTATTGTACCGGACCTCTCTACATTATCATGATCTATTCCCTGCGATATTATCATCCACCATGGGGCTGGTCATCTATCGAACCTTCGGTAGGGCGGAGCCGATTTTTTCGATTCCCACCTATTTACCGAATCCTTCAAATGTACTGTATTTTGTAATTGCAGGGGTTCTGGCCGGGTATACATCCCTGATTTTCAAATGGGTTTTTCATCAGGTGGAAAATTTCGGAGGCTTTCTCGGCACCAGGGTTCATAAAAAATACCTGCCTATTCTGGGAGGCATCTTAACCGGTCTTATATTAATATTTTTCCCTGAAACCGCTGGAACAGGGTCGGATTTTATACAGGCGCTGATTGACGGTTCCTTTGCAACGAAGTTTCTCCTCCTCTTATTGGCGGCAAAAATCCTTGCAACCGCCTTTACCGTAGGGCTAGGAGGTAGTGCAGGACTGGTAATCCCGGCGCTGTTTATCGGGGCGGTTACCGGAGGGATTCTGGGAAATACCTTTGCTGCGGAAGGCTCAGGTCTGGCCTCTTCTTTGGTAATCTCCGGTATGGCGGCAAGTTTGGCCAGCATTGCCAATGTTCCCATCGCTGCCTCCGTGATGCTTATTGAAATGGTCGGCTTTCAGGTGGGAGTCCCCGCTGTGATCGGCAGTGTTATGGGGTATATTATTGGTCAAAGAGAAATTGTTTATGGTACCATGCGTGCGCAGGAACCGGATTTTCGTGCGGGAAAGGACTTTCGAAAATCCGATCGATACTTTGAGTGAAAAACTAAGTGAGGGATCCCCAGCTTGCTTTCCCTGAAAATATGGTTTTATTCAAGGCTTTTGGGTAAGATTAAAAAGACACAGGTTTATGGCGTCGAAACTTTGATGTTAAGGAGGCGAATATATTGATTTGGGGCGAGAGCTTAATCTATTGGATCGCATACTTTATAATATATAGCTTTCTCGGCTGGATAATTGAAGTATTACATGCCTATAAAATAAGACGGGAGTGGGTGAATCGGGGGTTTATCAAAGCCCCCTTTTGTCCGATTTATGGTTTCGGAGCGGTCCTTCTATTAGGCCTTCTGTCTCCGATTAGAGAGTCCTGGATCGGGCTGTTTATCGGTGCTGTTTTGTTAATCACTTTGCTGGAATTTGTAACAGGATTGATTCTGGAAACGGCTTTCGGGGCAAAATGGTGGGATTACCGTAAGGAGAAGTTTGACATTCACGGCTATGTCTGTCCGAAATACTCTCTGATTTTTGGTTTTCTGGCCTTGATCACCATGAAAGGGATTCATCCCTTTATTGCAGCGGGGATTAGAAATCTTTCTTCCATTGTATTGGAAGCATCGATATTAATCATCCTTACTTATTTGATTATGGACTTCATACAGACGGTTCTGGAAATTATCGAGCTTAACCGATTACTGCGGGAACTGCAGCAGAAGGTGGAAGAGTTCAAGCAGCTTCAAATTCGGGAAGCCTTACTCAAGGAAAGGCAAGAAAAACTCGGGAAAATGGAAAAACAGGTAGACGAAATTGAAAAACGAATGCAATTGATCAAAGAGCATTTCGGAGAACTGAAAATTGAGTATGAGGCTGCGCTGCGAGCCGGGCTGCGGCGTTATCGGAGAATTTTAAAAGCTTTTCCCGGATTTCAGTCCAAGCGTTTTCAGGAAGGCTTTAAAAAGCTGAAGGAACGTTTTCGCAGTATAAGGAAGTGATGTTATCAGAGGATGGATTCAAAAAAAAGGTGTAGCGGAAATTTCCGGCTACACCTTTTTTCTTAGGCTTCCATGGGGAGGATATAAAAATACATAAGAAAAAAATGAAAAAGACTTCCGAGCATGACAAAGATATGAAAGATTTCATGGAATCCGAAATGTTCCGTGGTGATATTGGGCCGTTTCAAACCGTAGATGATCGCTCCAACACTATAAAAAAGGCCGCCGATCAGCAAATAGGCAAAACCACCGAAGGACAGGGCCTGATAAATGGGAATAATGGCAACGAGCACCAACCATCCCATAATCAGATAAATTCCTGTGGAGAACCATCGGGGAGCGTTTATCCAAAAGGCTTTAAGTAAAACCCCTCCAAAGGCGAAGGTCCAGATGCCAATCATCATTCCTGTGCGCCACCAGCCATCCAGAGCCAGAAGGCAAACCGGAGTATAGGTTCCGGCGATTAAGATGAAAATCATCATATGATCCACCTTTTTCAAGGTGCGGATCCCTTTTTCCGATAGGGGAAGCAGATGGTAAAGGGTGCTGGCGGTATAGAGTAAAATCAGACTCAATCCGAAGATCGAAAAAGCCAGAATATGTAGCGGACTGCCTCTTTGAATCGAGTGAAACAA
>JBEPWR010000075.1:0-7230 GCA_041642335.1 Eubacteriales bacterium | reverse complement strand
ATCACCTAGATGGTTTATTCCTTCACAGTTGTAACCTAATGCTTCATAAATTCTGTAAAGCGCATTTCCAATAACCGTAGATCGTAAGTGCCCGACATGGAAGGGCTTAGCAATATTGGGTGCGGAGAAGTCGATGCAAACGGTATTGCCTTGGCCTAAGTTAAGCTTACCATAGTTCTCTTTTTCTTTAAAAACAGTATTTAGAACCGATAAAACCAATTCTTTTTTATCGATAAAAAAGTTCAGGTAGGGTCCCTTCGCTTCAATTTCTTGAAATCCTCGGGGCATTTCCATCTCTTCTTTTAGGTCCTCCGCAATAACATTCGGCGCTTTTCGAAAAGTTTTTGCTAAGCGAAAGCAAGGAAAGGCATAGTCTCCCATTTCACGATTTGGAGGCACCTCCAGCATTTCTTCAATTTCTGTATGAGAAATCCCATTAAGATATTGATTTAAATGATTGATTAATAGTACTTTATAGTCCATAATAAACCTCCTTATTTTTAAGCTGACCTTATCCTATTTTACTGCAAAGTTTATTTTAAATCAACAATCGTTACCCCTGCTCCGCCCTCTCCGTATTTTCCTCCCCTAAAAGATTGTACATGGCGATGGGCTTTTAACATTTGGTTAAGGCCGGATTTTAATACCCCCGTACCTACTCCGTGAATAATCATAACCTGAGAAAGACCTGCAATATACGCATCATCTAAATACTTATCTACTTCAAGCATAGCTTCTTCTAAGTTCTTTCCTCGAACATCTATATCCGTTCGAATATTTTGGCTTTTGGACTTGATCATTTTTGAAGTCTTTTTCGTTTGCTTATCCTCCTGAGGGGATAAACGTTTTAAATTGGAAGTTTTAATATTGACCTTCATAATCCCGGCCTGAACCTGAACTTCTCCCTTATCATCTTCCGGACTAACAACATATCCTTCCTGATTAAGAGATATAATCTTCACCCGCTCCCCTTCTTTTAAGTTTTCCGGCGGCTTATTATTAGCCGGTTCCTGGATACCCTTTACAGAATCCTTGTATTCCAACGCTTTATTCCCAAGCTTTATCCGGGCTTTTTCGATTTCCTTATTAACTTTTTTTCGATCCAGCTCCTGTTCTAGGCTCCGGAGATTTTCAATGATCTCTTCCGACTCAGTTTTGGCACGTTTAACCAAGGTTTGAGCTTCTTTTTTTGCTTGAGAAATCATCTTCTGTTTTTGATTTTCCACTTTTTCAATTTTTTGTTTGTATTCTTTTCTTAAATCTTCCATTTCCCGTTTCAAGCGCTGTGTCTCTAATTTTTCCGATTCGATTTCACTTTTATTACTTTCGATATTTCGCAAAATATCTTCAAATTCCAGATTTTCCTTGGTGATTAGTGTTTTAGCCAATTCGATTACTTCACTGGAGAGTCCAAGCTTACGGGATATTTCAAAAGCATTGGATTTTCCGGGGATTCCGATCGACAACCGATAAGTAGGTCGTAATGTTTTAATATCAAACTCCACTGAAGCATTTTCCACCTCGGGATGTACCAAAGCATACTGTTTCAGTTCACTATAATGGGTTGTGGCTACGGTTTTTGTTCCGGTACTCTTTAACTTTTCCAATATAGCCATTGCAAGAGCGGCACCCTCTGTTGGGTCGGTTCCTGCTCCGAGTTCGTCAAATAATACCAGCGAGTTTTCCGTCAGGTTTTTTAAAATCTCTACGATGTTCGTCATGTGCGAGGAAAAGGTACTGAGACTTTGCTCTATGCTTTGTTCATCACCGATATCGGCAAAGATATGATCAAAAATCGTTATTTCCGTTCCTGATTCTGCTGGAATCTGCAGTCCACTTTGCCCCATTAAGGATAATAATCCTAAGGTTTTTAAAGAAACAGTTTTTCCTCCGGTATTCGGGCCGGTAATAACAAGAATATTAAAATCCTTACCGATCCAGATATTTGTTGGGACGACTTCCTCTGGGTCTAATAGAGGATGCCGTGCTTTTTTTAAATTCACATACCCCTGGCTGTTTACCTTCGGAGATGAAGCATCCATGGCTAAGGCCATCTTTCCTTTAGCAAAAATAAAATCGATCTTCCCTAAAATATCCTGATTGTTTAAAATTTCATTATCTCTAAGGGCAATCTCGTTGGAAATTTCCCGTAAAATTCGTTCTATTTCCCGTTCTTCCTCTAATTTCAACTGCTTAATTTTATTATTCAGATCAACAACCGCCATTGGTTCAATAAACAAAGTTGCACCACTGGTAGATTGGTCATGGATCATTCCTTTTACTTGATTACGATATTCCTGTTTTACCGGAACCACATAGCGATTTTGACGAAGCGTAATAATTTGATCCTGTAAGTAGGTCTGGTTTCTGGAGGATGAAATAAAATTCTGTAATGTGGATCGTACTTTATCATTTGCCTGACTCAGCTGTCTTCGAATTTGTCGCAACTCTATGCTGGCCTCATCCGAAACCTCTCCTTCACTAATAATGGATCGGTCAATTCGTTTTTCAATCTCCGGGAATGTAGCAATTTCTCGGATCAGTCCATTTAATATCGGGGTTTTTAAATTTTCCTTATCTTTTTCTTTTTTTAGAAAGACCTTCATTCTTTTAGATACTCGGAAAAATTCCAATAAAACCAGTAGTTCTCCAGGGTCAAGAAAAGAACCGATCGTCGTTTTTCTAATTAAACGGGCAACTTCTTTTAATCCTTCCAAAGGAACTCCACTATTTTTCAAGAGAACTTGTACAGCTTCTTCAGTTTCTTTCTGACGATGAAGAACCTCGTCATAACTTGTTGCCGGTTTCAGTTTATTGATTAAGCTTTTACCCATGGGAGAGATCCCATGGGCAGAGAGCAATTCTATGATTTACGTATATTCCAAAGCTCTTAAACTTTTTTCATTCAATGTATTATCACCTCTGTATTAGTAAATTACCAGGCTGCTACCATACCATCGGTTCTAGGCTCTGTAGCTCCAATTAAGGTTTCATTCCTTTTAAGGATGATCTGTCCCCGACCGAAGGATCCGGAGTCCTTAGCCCAGGCAACCCCGTGGCCACGATTTTGGAGATGCTCGAAAATAAACTTCGGAGTCCCGATTTCTATTTCCACTGTTTTTTCTGCAATCCATTGCCATCTGGGAGCATCAAGGGCTTCCTGGGGATTTAAATCAAAATCCAATAAATTATTGATAATCTGCATATGTCCCTGGGGCTGCATAAATCCTCCCATGACACCAAAAGGCCCAAGGGCTTTTCCATATTTCGACAAGAAACCGGGTATAATCGTATGATATGTTCTTTTTCCCGGTGCCAGTGCATTATGATCCTCAGGGTTCATACTAAAATTATGTCCGCGGTTTTGAAGGCCAATGCCCGTACCGGGGATAACGATCCCGGAACCAAAACCCATATAATTGCTCTGGATAAAAGATACCATATTTCCGTCTCCATCAGCCGTAGCTAAATAAACGGTACCGCTACTTTCCGGTTTCCCGGCCTTCGGAAGGATCGCTTCCTCGGTGATCTCTTTACTTCTTTTTTTACCATATTCCGAAGAAAGTAAATCTTCAACGGTTATTTCCATATGATCCGGATCGGTAATGAATTTTTTGCCGTCTTCAAAAGCAAGTTTCAGTGCTTCTATTTGACTATGGTAGGTCCTTTCATTATCCCGTTCCTTTAATGGAAGGTGCTTTAAAATGTTTAAGGACATTAAGGCGATAATTCCCTGTCCGTTTGGTGGCAACTCCCAGATATCATGTTCTCTGTAATTGACCTTTACAGGATCAACCCATTCCGGTTCGAATTCTTCAAGATCTGATTTTTGAATGTATCCATTATATTTTTTTGAGAATGCATGAATTTTATCCGCTAATGACCCTTGATAAAATTCTTTGGCGTTGCTGTCTCCGATTAATTCCAAGGTTTTCCCATGATCCGGAGAGGACCAGATTTCGCCGGGATTAACCCCGCGGTCATTTGGAGCAAATACCTTAAACCATTCTTGAAATTCCTCACCTTTAAAGGCCTTCTTGTAAACCCTGAATGCTCTATTCCAGTATTTCGATGTTACCGGCGATACCGGAAAGCCTTCTTTAGCATAATCAATTGCGGGCTGTAAACATTCTCTTAACGTAAGTTTTCCGAATCTCTCGGATAAGGCCGCCCACGCGCCTGGCACTCCGGGAACTGTAACCGGAATCATCCCATGTTTTGGCATTTCTTCATAACCTCTATTTTTCAAACTTTCAATGGAAATGGATTCAGGCGATTTACCACTGCTGTTGAGTCCATATATTTTATCTTTCATCCAAACAATAGCAAACGCGTCACCACCAATGCCATTCGATGTCGGTTCCACAACTGTCAGGCAAGCTGCAGTGGCAATCGCTGCGTCCACTGCGTTACCCCCTTTTTTTATAATATCCAGTCCAGCCTGTGCTGCTAAGGGTTGTGAAGTCGCCACCATTCCTTTTTTTCCATAAACTAAAGTTCTCTTCGACGGGTATTTATACTGCAAGTCATGATAATTCATTTTATCCCTCCAATAGTATTAGTATAAGTAAGTCTAAAACTCCCACTATAGAGTGAGAGTTTTGAGTGGTTGTATTATATAACTATTCGATGCAGGGCTAATAATCTCCTGCTTTTTGAAAAGTATTATTTTTTGTTTTTTCCAGCCTTGTCCCGTAAGCTCCGATTCAATACTTTTTTACGAAGTCGAATTTCTTTTGGCGTCACCTCAACTAGTTCATCATCTTTAATAAATTCTAAGGATTGTTCCAAACTCAAGTTTCGAGGCGGAGCAAGCTTATAGGCATCATCGGAACCGGAAGCACGGACATTGGTCATCTGCTTTCGCTTACAAACATTCAGCACCATATCCTCTACTCTGGAATTTTCACCGACAACCATTCCTTCATACACATCCATTCCCGGAGCAATAAATAATACCCCTCGCTCTTGGGCAGAGCTGAGTCCGTAAGCAGAAGCTTGTCCCTGCTCATAAGCGATTAGGGAACCCTTCGTTCTTGAAGGAACTTCTCCGGTGTATTTCCCATATCCGTCAAATACATGGTGCATTACGCCATACCCTTTAGTATCTGTCAATAACTCTGAACGATATCCAAAAATGCCTCTTGCTGGAACTCTGAATTCCAGCTTCGTCATGCTTCCAGTAGAAGGAACCATGTTTACCATTTCCCCTTTTCTTCGATTAAGTTTATCGATTACGGAACTGGCATACTCCTCAGGCACTTCAACGTATACATATTCGATTGGTTCTTTGAGACCTTCATCGGTTTCTTTCATTAATACTTCCGGTCTGGACACAGCAAACTCAAATCCTTCCCGACGCATGGTCTCAATAAGGATGGAAACATGAAGTTCCCCTCGCCCGTAAACCTTAAAGGTATCTTCGCTGACTTCTTCGAGACGCATGGCCACATTGGAAAGCATTTCCCGTTCAAGTCTTCTTTTTAAGTTACGGCTGGTAACAAATCGTCCGTCTCTCCCCGCAAAGGGGCTGTCGTTTACAATAATATTCATAGACATGGTTGGTTCATCCACCTCAAGAATCGGTAGAGGATCCGGATTATCCACATTACAGATCGTATTTCCGATGTTGATATTTTCCATGCCGGAAACGGCTACAATCTCTCCTACACTGGCGGAGTCAACTTCAGTCTTATGAAGCCCTTCATAATTGTAAAGACTTGTTACCCGCACCTTTGTTTCCTTCATCTCTTTATCAACCACAATAGCCGTTTGATTCTTTTCGATTTTTCCCTTCGTGATCTTTCCGATACCGATTCTTCCGGTATACTTGTCATAATCAATGGAAGAGATCAATAATTGCAGAGAATCTCCTTCTTCCCCTTTCGGAGGTTCTATGTTTTCGATGATCATATCAAATAAAGGCTTGAAATCTACAGCTTCCTCTGCCATATCAATTTTTGCTACCCCGTTTTTTGCCGAAGAATAGATTACTGGAAAATCCAGCTGATCTTCATCGGCTCCGAGATCAATAAACAGGTCCAGCACTTCGTCCTGTACGTGTTCTACCCGGGCTTCCGGTCGATCTATCTTATTGATTACCACAATGGGTTTGACCCCGGATTCAAAAGCTTTTTTCAGTACAAACCGGGTTTGTGGCATCGGGCCTTCATAGGCATCAACCAATAATAAAACCCCGTCAACCATTTTCATGATTCGCTCTACTTCCCCTCCAAAGTCTGCATGTCCGGGAGTGTCAATAATATTAATTTTTGTATCCTCAACCATGATGGAAGTATTCTTTGATAAAATGGTTATTCCCCGTTCTCGCTCTAAAGAATTGGAGTCCATAACCCGTTCTTGAACACTCTCATTCGCACGGAAAGTCCCGCTTTGTTTTAACATTTCATCCACTAGTGTAGTTTTTCCATGATCTACATGGGCAATAATTGCAATATTTCTTAAATTTTCTTTTTTCATTACTCATCTGCCTCTCTACATTTCTCTATTAACTCATAACCTCCATATTAGCATATTTTCAAAGCTTGTGCAATTTATTTCTCCATCGGAAATAATTTCATGACCAGGAAAAATAGTTCACTGATCTTTTATGGTTTCCTTCCTGGAATTTTCTCTGAAAACTTCATACATTTCTGCCCGGAAGTTCTAAAGACTACTAGGGAGGGGAGTTCCTGACTTTTAAACCCAAAAGCCCGGCATCCTCTGGCTTTGCCCTTATCCCATGTAATAAAATAATGTCGGCACTTGAGGCAGTTTACCCGTTGCTTTCTTCTATCCATCACTGAACCTCCTAAACGGAATAAAAGAGAGATTATCAGTATGTCTAATAATCTCTCGAGTTTCACTTCTTAATCCAATTTACAATTCACTTTTCATACTTTATTCAGAAATTAAATATTGAATCCCCAGTTTCAATGTATTATTGATCGCATCCTTATGGGTTCTTTCGTAACCATGGGAAGCGAAAACGCCGGGACCAATGAGGGCCGCTTTAAAATCATTTCCCGATCGCAGGGCAGCGCTGGCATCAGAACCATAATAAGGATATAGGTCTACTTTGTAATCAATTTTTTGTTTCTTTGCAATTTCAACCAGTTTTTTTCTCAAGCTATAATCATAGGGTCCGGTTGAATCCTTCGCACAAATGGTTACATGGTATTCTGTAGAGCTTTGCCCTTCTCAGGGAGTCCTCATGTCGATAGCCAAAAA
>JBEPWR010000074.1:0-7304 GCA_041642335.1 Eubacteriales bacterium | reverse complement strand
TTGAATAGTTTGATAAAACTTTCCACATATCCTCTTTCATCTCTTCAGAAAACAGGGCTCTTCCTAAGTTCGTATGAAGAACGGTTCCGGTTCCATTAATGACTTGTTTTAAGTTCATTTCAACAAATTGGTTTATTTCCTTATTTAATATTTCAACAACCTGCTCATCTCTAAGCGGTTGCAAGTTTTTAGTGTCCTGTTTCAACACCTTGTTCCGGTACCGATCCATTATCCCCCGCAGAAGATGGGTAACAAGTTCAGCAGAAGATTCTTTAATCAGGGATTGAACTTCTTCTCGTTGTAACAGGCGGTCCACAGAAGGTATTTCTCTTAACAGTTGTTTTCTATCCATTTTTTCACCTCATATCCTTACTTTGTTATTTGCTCTTTAATATTTTCAAAGGTTACCGTTCCAACACCCGAGACTTTCATAATATCTTCGATGGATTGGAAATTCCCGTTTGTTGTTCGATAATCGATGATTCGTTGTGCATATACTTCTCCTATGCCCGAAAGTTTCATCAGTTCTTGTTGATTTGCCGTGTTAATATTCACAAGCGTTGTTGACGAATCCATTTCTGCCTTATTTGGTGCGTTGTCTATTCCTGGGGTTTCGCCGGCATCCCAGTCTTCGCCAATCATGGGGACATAAATAAATGCTTCATCATAAATCTTCTTTGCTAGATTGATCTTGCTGCGATCTGCATCCGCTAAAAAACCCCCTGCTTTTTTCACAGCATCATCATACCGACTGTATTCATCGAGATAATACAGCCCCGGTTTATGTACAGCTCCTTCGATATGTATGGCAATGCTTTCATTTGTTTCAAAATCTGTAGGATTCTCAGACCTCTGCACTTCTTCCGTTGGTCCAAAAAATGATTCCTCCCCTTGATCCTTTTCACTTATCAATGAATGTCGGTTATTTCGGTAATTTTGCTCTCTTACGTAACTTACAATTGATATACTCCCTAAAATCGTCAATACGAGTAAAATGACAATAATTTTTTGTTCCTTCGTAAAAGTCATTTCCCTCTCCCCTTTCCAAGGTTTTTCAATCTCATTGACAGAGTTTATTCAATTACCATTCGATAGTAGTTCAGTACACAGTTACACTTTATATTATATATGTTTTAGTCGTCTTAGAAAACCCTTTTTTAAAGGAGACCATCCCCTAGTTGAACGTCTCCTTTCTCATTTTCAAAAATTATTGCCCATGAATCTCTTTTTTGATCCGTCGACCGGTTTCTGTATCAGCTAAGCCTCCCAAGGCACTTTCTTTCAATTCAAAGGGTAAAGACCTTCCGATTTTATACATTGCTCCCACAACTTCGTCAAAAGGGATGATGCTTTCTACTCCACACAAGGCCATCTCCGCTGAAATTAAAGCATTTGATGCCCCGATAGCATTGCGCTTCTCACAAGGGGCCTCTACAAGGCCTGCTATAGGATCACAGACCAGTCCCAAGATGTTTTTTAATGCTGTAGCGGCCGCATGAAATGACTGTTCAACCGTTCCACCCATCATTTCAACGATCGATGCTGCCGCCATTGCTGCCGCAGTCCCTGTTTCCGCTTGACAACCCCCTTCTGCCCCGGCTACAGTGGCATTTTTACTAATAATTAAGCCAATGGCGCTGGAACTGATTAACGCATTAATGATGGTTTCATCCGTAAGCTTATACTCTTCCTGAAGTGCAATTAAGGACCCGGGAATAATCCCGCTGGATCCTGCGGTTGGCGCTGCTACAATTTTCCCCATGGAAGCATTCACTTCTAAAACGCCCATCGAATAAGCCATTGCTTTTTTCATCAATGGACCACAGACTGATCCACCGGATATACTTTCATTTGTATAAATCTTCTTAGCATCTCCGCCGATTAGTCCTCCGATAGAGGTAATATCTTTCGTTATACTGTCTTCAATAGCCTTTTTCATAATTCCTAGACTTATTGCCATATTAGCACGTATATTTTCTTCTGTTGTATCCTGAAGGTCTGTCTCCCTCTTAATCATGACTTCATATATTTTTATATTATTGTTGTTGCATAGATCAATTATTTCTTTTCCGCTATTAAAGTTCAACTTAGATCCCCCTCTCAATTATTTTAAGTTAATGCTGTAAGTATTCATTACCCCGTCTAGCGTTTTTATTTCTTCCATAGTTTCCTCGTCAACCACATTATCTGATTCAATAATCATAAAGGCTTTTTTTCCTCGATTGTGTCGGTAAACCTTCATAAAGGCAATGTTAATCATATGTTTCGCTAAAGTGGCAGTTACCTTCGTAACCACTCCCAGACGATCGATATGAGGAACCACCAAGGTAAAGTACTCACCGGTGAATTCAAGATCTAAACCGTTGATCCTTGTAATAAGGATATTTCCTCCTCCAATAGAGGACCCTACCACTTCAACAACTTCAGAGTTGGTTTTTACAATTTCAATTTTCACAGTATTACTGTGGACATCTCCTAAATCTGTTTTCTCGAAAATACATTTAATACCGGACTGTTCAGCAATACTCAAAGAATTTACAATTCGTTCGTCATCAGGATCAAACCCTAAAACACCTCCAACTAAAGCACGATCGGTTCCATGCCCTTTATAGGTTTGAGCAAAAGAGCCATGAAGGTAAAATCGAACTTGTGAGATATCCCCTTTAGCCATTTTATTTCCTACTTTTCCAATCCGACAGGCTCCTGCCGTATGGGAACTTGATGGTCCGATCATATTTGGACCCAGAACATCAAACATGCTTAATTCACTCAATTAGCTCCCTCCTTTTAAAAAAAGATGGTTTTTAAACCATCTTTTCAGTCTATCGATTTATTTTGCTGCGATTGCATCAATTTCCACTTTTACATCCTTAGGAAGTCTCGCTACCTCTACACAGGCTCTTGCAGGTTTATCATCTTTAAAAAACGCTCCGTAAACTTCGTTAATTAAACCGAATTCATTCATGTCTTTAATAAAAACCGTTGTTTTTACAACATCTTCAATACCGTATCCAGCTTCTTCTAGTATCGAAACAAGGTTTTTCAAAGACTGTTCAGTTTGTTCTTGTACATCTTCCGATATAAGTTCCATAGTTTCAGGAATAAAGGGTATTTGCCCCGAAACAAAAAGCATCCCGTTCATTTCTACAGCCTGGGAATAGGCCCCGATGGCCGCCGGAGCTTTTTTAGTATTGATTAATTTTTTCATAAACATTCTCCTCTCAGTTATCCGTTTATTCTAATTTCATCTAAATAATTGTATATTGTATATCTTGATACACATAATATTTTTGCTACATAATCAATTGCACCTTTAATTAAAAAAGCCCCTTGATCATCCAGTTTTTTTACAATCTTCACTTTTTCATCTTTATTCATGTAGGCTACTGGCCGACCGAAGGCTTCAAGCGTATCGGATACAATGTTTACTAGAATATCATTCACATTATTGTTTTCAAAGTCGCCGAGTTTTGCCTCTCCTTCAATATCTGTTTTTACCAGTTCCTCCAGGGCCTTCTGGGCAACAATAAATTCCGATACATTTATGTTAATACATAAACAGCCGATAATTTCATCTTGTTCATCCCGAATAAACATCGTAGAGGACTTTAATACTTTGCCATCAGAACTTTTGTTCTTATAATTCAGGATATTATCGGCTTTCTTTCCCCTTCTTATCGCTTGAATCCCCACATCAAGCATCGGGCTTCCCACACTTCTTCCTGTAACATGTCCGTTATATATAGCAATTATGGACTTATTGGAATTTTTAATTTCATGAAGTACCACTTCACAGTTCTTTCCAAAGGTTTTGCCTATTCCTTCAATTAAAGGAATCATTTTGACTAAAATTGGATGGACATTTTTCATGAGTAATCGCTCCTATTCTCGGAAATTTGCCATTTACTTATAACGAGGTATCCGGTTTCCCTTCGGTTACGGAAATAATTTTTGCATCCTGCCATATTTTTTCAAGATCATAAAATTTCCGAGTATCTTTTTCAAAGATATGAACAACCAGATCACCATAGTCCAATAAAATCCAACTTCCTGTTTGGTGTCCTTCTTTATTTCTTACGAAAATATTTTCTTGTTCCAATTCATCGATTATTTCATCCGCTATTACTTTTGTTTGGCGTACCGTATCTCCATTAGTTAAAATAAAATAGTCCGCTATGGTCGATACCGATTTCAAATCAATTACAACAGTATCCTTACCAATTTTGTCATCAATCACTTGTAGAATTTTTTCTGTTAATTCTTTTAAATTATCAGTCATATTTTCCCTCCATTATCATTTTATTTTTTTTCATTAGAATACATTTTTTTTAGTATTTGATTCCTTGCTTCCACGGTGTTGCAGTGTAGCACTTTGTCCGTGGCAATCAGATATTTGACCGTATTATTAAATCCCTGCAGCATTGCCCGGTCTAAATCCTCATAAGCCAATTCCCGAAGGTTTTGTACTTCAGGATAATCACGGTTTTCTTCAATAAAATCTGAAAGATATATGATCTTTTCCAAAGGCGTCATATTTGGTCTACCGGTTGTGTGATACCTTATGGCTCGAAGGATTTCTCGGTCCTTGATGGAATACTTGCTTTTTGCTATATGAGCGCCTACTACTCCATGAAGTAATTGATATGTTTCATACAGATTTTTATCAACTTCTATATTATGTGTGTCAATATAGTTTTTTAGCTCCTGCTCAGTATAATCCTTCGCATAATCATGCAGAAGTGCAGCCACCTTTGCCTTTTCCTCTGATACACCATAGCGCCTCGCTAAGCTCATAGCGGCTTTTACCACGCCAAGAGTATGTTGGTACCTACCCATTTCTTGATGCTTTTTCAAATGATCCTCTATGCGTTCTGTCAGTTTGCTCTCTTCATTCATTTCCATTTCCTCACTCTACTTATATAGTCCTTGACTTATAATATATTGATTTACGTTATGGGGAACCAAATAGCGGATACTTTTATTCATTTTGATTAATTTCCTTATGGAGGTAGCTGAAATATTGAGAGTTTTTGCATGGATCGTCTTGATCTCACAGGAATATTTATCTTTATATCGGTTGATTTTTTCCTCAACTTCACTTCTTTTATAATTACTTCTGGATAAAACTATTAATTTTACCATAGATAAAAAGGTTCCTAGTTCTCTCCATGTATCCATGTCTAGAAAAGCATCAGCACCGACAATAAAATAGAAATCTGTATTTTTCGGATATCGCTTTTGCAGTTCTTTTATTGTAAATACTGTATAGGTAATCCCAGGCTCATGAATTTCATAGTCCCATACCTTAAACTGTTGGTTATCTTCAATCGCCAGCTCCACCATTCTAAAACGATCCATCCCCGTTGATAAATCCTTAAGGTTTTTATGGGGTGGGTTCCCGGAGGGGATAAACAAAATTTCTTCAAGACCATGTTCATCCATGGCAATTTGTGCAATCCGTAAATGCCCGAAATGTATAGGATCGAAACTCCCTCCGATGACACCGACTTTATTCATTATCTTCACCCTCTTTCTCCAGGTTTGGATCTAGTTCTTCGGAAGTATGATTTTTTTGTTTTCCTCTGATTCTTTATAAATTACAAATTTTTTTCCGATAGCCTGGACAAATTCCGCACCAGTTTTTTCCGCTACAAGTGAAGCCGCTTCTTTTGTATCCAAATCTGAATTATCCAGCACCGTAATCTTTACGAGCTCTCTGACCTCCAAAGCATCTTTTAACTGTTCAATAAAGTTTTCACTGATCCCGCCTTTTCCAATTTGAAATATTGGATCCGTATTATGAGCAATTTTTTTCAAATAACTCCTTTGCTTTCCTTTTAACATGGTTTACCTCCTTACTCTGTAAATTCAAATTCGATATCATATATTTTGACGGTATCCCCTTCACGAATACCCTTGTCTCGTAGTTGTTGAATAACACCTTTATCTTTAAGAACTTTTTGGAAGAAGTTTAGAGACTCTGTGTCCTCAAAGTTTATTGATTCGATTAGACGTTCAATTTTCTTTCCTTCTACTACGAAGACTTCGTTTTCCCGATAAACCTTGATAGCATCCTCTTTATTAACTTCATGCTGATAAACTTTTATTTCGTCCTGAGGTTTGCTGATTGGTTCTTCTGTTTCGATCTTTTGAAGTTCTGTCATTACTACATCTAAAAAACTGTCAATCCCTTTATGGGCAATAGCTGAGATTTCTAAATATTTCATTCCCTGTTGTTCAACCTTCTCTTTAACTTTTTTGCTGTTTTCCTCCAAAGGCGACAGGTCCACTTTATTTCCTATAACAATCCGACATTTATTAATTAATTTCTCGTCGTATTTCATCAGTTCATCATTGATCTTATTGAAATCCTCTAGGGGATCTCGACGTTCAGATCCCGAAATATCAAGCACATGTATTAAAAGTTTGGTCCTGGCTGTGTGTTTTAAGAACTCATGCCCCAGTCCTACCCCTTGATGAGCTCCTTCAATAAGCCCCGGGATATCTGCCAATATAAAGCTGTCCACTCCTTTGTAATCCACAATACCCACATTGGGATGAATGGTGGTGAAATGGTAATTTCCGATTTTCGGTTTAGCACTGGTGACCACTGATAACAGGGTTGATTTTCCAACATTCGGGAACCCTATAAGCCCTACGTCTGCAACCACTTTCATTTCCAATTCCAATTCCAATTCATCGGTTCGTTCTCCCGGTGTGGCAAACTTCGGAGCTCGGCGTGTAGATGACTTAAAACGGGTATTCCCTCGGCCACCGCCACCACCTT
Organism: Eubacteriales bacterium; assembly: GCA_041642335.1. Classification (GTDB taxonomy): domain Bacteria; phylum Bacillota; class Clostridia; order Peptostreptococcales; family T1SED10-28; genus Isachenkonia. The sequence continues at coordinate 517 of JBEPWR010000074.1, read as the reverse complement.
TTTGGATCAGTGCTTTATCATCTTTATCCACTAAGTCTGCCAAAATCTCCCCGGTAACTTTATTCTTCACTGTTGTACCAGGAGGTACCTTAATATATAATGATTCTCCATCTTTCCCTTTTCGATTAGCCTTGGCACCGTTCGCCCCATCTTCTGCGCGATAGTGCTTTTTATATCGAAAATCTACTAAGGTTCTAATTCCTTCATCTACAGTAAAATATATATCGCCACCTACACCACCATCACCACCGGCAGGGCCTCCCGATGGTTCGTACTTTTCTCTTCGAAAAGCTACGATTCCGTCGCCACCATTTCCTGCTTTTACTTTTATATCAACCTTATCGATAAACATTTTATCACCCTCATTTATATGGTATATACCACTTTTCTTTCATAATTACACACAATTTTGAAGTCTTAAAAAAAAACCGCCATCAATGGCGGTTTAGATAGCTTTTCCTAAATATTAGTTTGGATAGATGCTCACTTGCTTTTTGTTCTTACCGATTCGTTCGAA
>JBEPWR010000073.1:0-7354 GCA_041642335.1 Eubacteriales bacterium | reverse complement strand
GATTAAGCAGAACACGGATAGAATGAAGGCACTTTATGAAACGCTAGTGAACAACTATGAAGAACTGGAGACTTTACACGAGGAATTGATTTCTACAGAGGAAGATCTGGAAGAACAATTGAAGACTTTGGAAGAAAATCAGAAAAATATGAGTGTGCTTAAAGAACGATATCAACTGGCATTGGAAGGATCAAAGGATGGACTATGGGATTGGGATGTACAAACCGATCGGTTTCTTATAACAAAGCCTCGGGAATTACTGGGTTATACAGATACGGAAAAAATCGTAAGCCAAAAAGACTGGTTGGCGTTAATTCACCCCCAGGATATCCAGCGGGTAAAGAAAAAAATTACTGACTATTTAACTGGAGAAACAGACAGCTATGAATCGGAGTACCGCATAAAAAAACAAAACGGACAATATATCTGGATTCTCAGCAAAGCAAAAGCCATTTGGGATAAGGATGGGACCCCTCTTCGCGTCTGCGGTTCCCATACGGATATTACGGAAGAGAAAATTCAGGAAAAGAGAATTGAAACCATGGCTTATTACGACAGTACCACAAAAGTTCCCAACCGCTTCTGGCTGGGAGAGCATTTGGAAGAGCAAATTCAAAAGCATCAGGAAGAAGGAGAAAAATTTGCAGTATTCTTAATTGACCTGGATAACTTTAAAAAGGTCAATGATATTTTAACCCATGAGATGGGAGATCGTTTTTTAGAAGAAATCGCCAAGCGGATTCAAAGAGAACTGAAAGAGGGAGAAATTCTTGCCCGGTTCGGGGGGGATGAATTTGTTGTGGTAAAAACCGGAAATCCTGATAGGAATGCCATGTATGCAATGGCCAGTGGTCTATTGGATTTACTAAAAGAAGAGAGTACGGTTAAGGGATATCAATTTTTGGTAACAGGAAGTATTGGCATTGCCATATACCCGGAGCATGGCCAGGATAAGGATACCCTTCTGCAAAATGCGGATGCCGCCATGTATGAAGCGAAAAAGAATGGAAGAGACCGAATGCGTTTTTATTCTCCCGAAGTGAATGAAAAGATCCGACAGAATATCATCATCGAAAGTGAACTGCGGAAAGCCCTGGAAAACAAGGAATTCATTATACAGATCCAGCCCTTGGTAGAATTTACAACCGGACGGATTGTTGCCGGCGAAGCTTTGCTCCGGTGGAATCATCCGACCCGGGGAAGAATCTCTCCCGGCGAGTTTATACCGGTGGCGGAAGAGACGGGAATCATTGTCCCGGTTGGAGAGCGGGTACTACAAGAGGTATGTGATTTTAATCGGAAGTTGATAGATAATAATATCATACCGGTTCCCATATCCGTGAATTTGTCGGTGCCCCAGGTTTTACACAGCGGTCTGATGAACAGTATTCAGGAAGCCCTAGACTGCCCGATCTCTGAGGAGCCCCTGCTTGAAGTGGAAATTACGGAAAGCGTGATCATGAATAATTTGGACTATGCGGTGAAAATCATGAATAATATTCGCTCCATGGGGGTAAAAGTTGCCTTGGATGATTTCGGAACAGGATATTCGTCTCTCAGTTACCTGAAAAACTTACCGATTGATAAGCTCAAAATTGATAAAAGTTTCATTGATGATATTGTAGGAAACGACAGTGAGCAGGCCATCGTAAAATCCGTAATTGATATGGCCAAAAGCCTTAAGATCCAAACCGTGGCGGAAGGAATCGAAGAAAAGGAGCAGTGGGATCTCCTAAAAAAATACGGTTGTGATGTGGGGCAGGGGTATTACATGTATCGCCCGATGCCATTGGAAAAGTTTCAAAAAATACTGGAAATCCAGAAAAAGAAATAACCTGACAGAAAATTTATACATAAAAATTGATTTTTATACTTGACAGGAAGGTAAGGACAAACTATAATACTAATAATTTATAAAGTGATTGTATCGAAAAAAAAGACTGTGATGAGAAGAGTAAATATTCATTGGATTTACAGAGAGCCGGTGAGGGTGAGAATCCGGTATGAAAAGGATATTGAAAAACATCTCGGAGTCACTAACCAAAATGGGTAATCCAAAGTAGGCTTAGTCGGCACCCTACCGTTATATAGGGACTCTATCGATAAAACATCCGTAGAGAACTTGAGTGGGCTTTGTAAAAGCCAATAAAGGTGGTACCGCGAAACTTTAAACCTTTCGTCCTTTAAATTTATTTTAAAGGAGGAGAGGTTTTTTTATATCATAATAGATCAATTCCACTAGGAAGTTCATGGGAAAAAAGATTGGGAATCAGAATTAACAGGTCCGGATCCACGGAAACTACGAAAAAAGGAGCGATTACAATGAACGGAGAAAAAAAACTGATACTGCCTAAAGGATATAAAACCCCCTTAGACATTCGAGAAACCGCTGTGGCAATAAAGAAAGTAAAAGATCACTTTGAAGGAAGACTGGGAAAGACCTTAAATTTAACCCGGGTGTCCGCCCCCCTATTTGTCAGTCCTGAAACAGGGCTTAATGATAACTTAAACGGGATCGAACGACCGGTATCCTTTGATATAAAAGATTTGGAACATTCCCAAGTGGAAATTGTCCATTCTTTGGCGAAGTGGAAGAGAATGGCCCTATACCGATACGGTTTTCAGCCGGGAGAAGGAATTTATACGGATATGAATGCAATCCGTAGAGATGAGGTCTTGGATAATACCCACTCGGTTTATGTGGATCAGTGGGACTGGGAACGCATTATTACAAAAGAGGAACGGTCAAAAGAAACCCTGAAGGAAATGGTTGAGAAGCTCTATCAGGTGTTTAAAGATACGGAAAAACTTGTGGCCGGGACTTATCCGGAGTTACGGCCGACGCTTCCCGATACAATCACTTTCATCACCACCCAGGAACTTGCCGACCGTTATCCGGACCTTAGCCCGGGAGCCCGGGAAGATGCCATTACCAAGGAAAAAGGCGCGGTATTTTTAATGGAAATCGGAAAGAAGCTGAAGGACGGTCAACGACACGACGGCAGAGCCGCGGATTATGATGACTGGTCATTAAACGGAGATATCCTCTTCTGGTTTGAGCCGCTGCAGGGGGCCTTGGAACTTTCATCCATGGGAATCCGGGTGGACGATCAGGCCCTGGAAAAACAACTGAAAGAGAAGGAGGAACTTTGGAAAAAAGACCTGGAATACCACCGAAAGGTGCTGGATCATACCCTGCCCCTTACCATTGGAGGAGGCATCGGTCAGTCCCGAATCTGTATGTTTTTTCTTCAAAAAGCCCATATTGGAGAAGTACAGGCGGGGATTTGGGCAAAGGACATGATTGATACCTGTGAAGAAAACGGAATCTGCCTATTATAATCTCAAATTACAATCTCAAAGAAAATGCCACCCGAAACAAGATCCGGGGTGGCATTTTTAATGCATACCTTGCTTATGCCTATCCTATGCAAAAAAGTCCGGTTTATTGAAAGAAGGCAGAGACCAGTTCCTCTTTGGAAAAATTGATAAAATACTCGTCGAAATCAAAGGGTTCAAGAGATTTTTCAAGGGCTTTCCGTTGGTGTTCCGCACCTCGCAGGGCATCGGTAATCGGCTGAATATCTTTTTTTGCAAAGAAGTCTCCGAAAAGTTTTAAATCTTTGATTTTCCCCTGGGATACATTCATATGAATCTCGACTAAACCTCCGGGGAATTTTTTTTCGGACACAAAATCGTATTTCGGAGATTTTCCGAAATTCCAATCCCAGGTTTCGTATTTTTCTTCAACCAGCTGATTGACCGCCTGAAGATCTTCCTCAGTGAGGACATATAAATGGTCTTTTCCATATCGGGTCATGATGTGATCCATAATGCGATTCTGAAAGGCTTCGATGGTCAGGGGTTCCGGTAAATGATCCATAATATTGGTCACACGGCTCTGGACGGATTTTACGCTTTTGTCTTTGAACTTTCCCGCTTTATTTTTCAGCGCACCGGAAAGGTCCGACATATTTGAGGAAAAGAGAATGGTTCCGTGGTGCAGTGTCCGGTTTCTGTAATGATACTGGGCATTTCCGGAAAATTTCCGGCCGTCAATCGTAAGATCATTTCGTCCGGAGAAGCGGGCATCTACCGATAAATTCTGTAGAACCTCAAGAATCGGTTTCGTAAAGTCTTTAAATGTAGGGGGTTGAGCTTTATCATTGGTCATAATGAAAGTAAAATTCAGGTTGCCGAGATCGTGATACACACTCCCTCCGCCCGAGAGTCTCCGGACCACGGGTAAGCTGTGCTTTTCAACATAATCAACATTGATTTCCGAGTAGGTATTCTGGTGGCGTCCGACGATAATGGCATTGGGATTTCGCCAAATCAAAAAGAAATCCTCGTCAAAATTTTTCAGTACATACTCTTCCAGAGCTAAATTGAAATAGGGATTTAAATTTTCATTTCGGATATAGCGCATAGAAACCCTCCTTAAATTTTCAACCAATTATTTGTGCCTTTATAACAAAATGATATTCTCTATCATACCCAATAGCAAGAAGGTTTACAACAGAATAATCAATCTTTATTAGTTATTTTTTTAACAGTTGAATTATTCAGTCTACTATACTATAATCACAATTATAGAAGGGACGATTACGTCTGTCTATAAAGAATTCACGGAAAGGAGTGTAATAAAGAATGGAAAATTCACAAAAGACCCCTCTTTATGAAGAACATCTAAACTTAAAGGGGAAAGTAGTTGATTTTCATGGCTGGGCTCTTCCCATAGAATACGAAGGCATTTTGCAGGAACATGAAGCGGTAAGGGAACGAGCGGGGCTGTTTGATGTGTCCCATATGGGAGAAATTCGTATCAAAGGACAGGAAGCCGAGGCATTTGTGCAATATTTAATGACCAATGATATCAAGGGACTGAATGACGGTCAGATTGTCTACACCTTTATGTGTTATCCTGACGGTGGAGTGGTTGATGATTTATTAGTCTATAAATATGATTCAGAGCATTACTACCTCGTAGTAAATGCATCAAATGTGGAAAAAGATTTTCAATGGATTACGGACCAGCAGCAAAGTTACAAAGTAGAGATTGAAAACGAATCCGAGGAAGTGGCGGAAGTCGCGCTGCAGGGACCGAAGGCGGAGGCAATATTACAAAAGCTTACGGAGACCCCCCTGGAAGAAATCACTTTTTTCACCTTCAAAGACGGTGTAAGGATCAAAGGCAAGGATTGTCTGGTATCAAGAACCGGTTATACGGGAGAAGACGGTTTTGAGATCTACATGAAGCCGGAGGATGCCAGAGAAATTTGGCAAGCAATCCTGAAAGCTGGTGAAGAGGACGGAATTAAGCCTGCAGGTCTTGGCGCCCGGGATACCCTTCGGTTTGAAGCCGGACTGCCCCTCTATGGAAATGAGCTTTCCAAAGAAATTACACCCCTGGAAGCCGGATTCGGTTTTTTTGTGAAATTTACGGAGGAGGACTTCATCGGGAAAGCCGCCCTGAAAAAACAAAAAGAAGAAGGGCTGGAACGAAAAATCGTCGGATTTGAGCTGACGAAAAAAGGCATTCCAAGGGAAGGCTATGAGGTCTATAAAGATGGAGAAAAAATCGGTTATGTCACCACCGGCTATTTATCGCCTACATTAAATAAGAGCATCGGCCTTGCCCTAATTGATATTGAACATAGTAAAATGGGCAGTACCATTCAAGTGAAAATCAGGAAACGGGAAATTGATGCGACCATTATTTCAAAAAGATTTTTGAAATAAGGATTGAATCTTCCAGATTTGGATAGATATACAGTATAAATGCAAACGGGGAGGACCCCCGAAAATCAAATAAAATAAAGGGAGGAATTTGAATGAGTGAATTATTTTTTACAAAGAAACATGAGTGGGTTAATGTTGATGGAGACCATGCAACAATCGGGATCAGCGATTATGCTCAGGAACAGTTGGGAGATATCGTGTTTATTGAACTTCCGGATCTAGACGAAGAATTTGAACAGGGAGACGATTTTGGGGTAGTGGAGTCCGTTAAAGCGGCCTCGGACCTGTACATGCCCATCAGCGGAAAAGTTGTTGAAATTAATGAAGCCTTGGAAGATGCACCGGAACTTGTCAATGAAGACGCCATGGCAAACTGGATGGTAAAAGTGGAAATTACCAAAAAAGAAGAATTAGAGGACCTCTTATCAGAAGATCAGTACAAAGATTTTATTGAGGAGGAATAAAAATGTTTCCCTATATAGCCAATACTCCGCAAGATGAAAAAGAAATGCTGGAAAAGATCGGATTTAACTCGATTGAAGAGTTTTTTGAGGATATTCCAAAGGAACTCCGGCTGAATCGGGACTTGAACCTGAAGCCGGCGATGACGGAAGCGGAAATCAGAGTTCATATGGACGAGCTCGGTGCAAAAAACCGGGGAAAGGACCTTGTGAACTTTATCGGTGGCGGCGTTTACGACCGACATATTCCCTCCGTCGTGGATCATGTAATTTCAAGATCCGAGTTTTACACGGCTTACACCCCTTACCAACCGGAAATCAGTCAGGGAACCTTACAGGTCATTTTTGAGTATCAGACATTAATCACAAACTTAACCGGTATGGAAGTGTCAAACGCATCCTTATACGATGGGGCCAGTGCTGTAGCCGAAGCGGCATTTATGGCGGTGGATAAGACGAGAAACAAAGAGATTATTGTTCCTGACAACATTCATCCGAACACGTTACGAGTTCTGAAAACCTATCTGCGATTTAAAGACTTAGATCTTGTGGTAATACCAACTGAAAAGGGAACCTTCTCAAAGGCCGCCCTGGAAGAAAAAATCAGTAAAAATACTGCCGGTGTTCTTGTGCAAAATCCCAATTTTTACGGTCTTTTGGAAGATGAAATAGAAGAGATTGTGGAGCTTACCCATAAAAACAAGGCACTATTGATCATGAGTGTTGACCCGATTACTCTTGGAGTTCTAAAGTCGCCGGGAGAGTACGGTGCAGATATCGCCGTAGGCGACGGACAGTCTCTTGGAAATGGACTGAATTTTGGAGGCCCGTACTTTGGGTTTATGGCAACCACCAATAAACTGATTCGAAAAATGCCCGGTAGAATTGCGGGACAAACCGTGGATAAGGACGGCAAAAGAGGCTTTGTACTGACGCTTCAAACAAGAGAACAGCATATCCGACGGGAAAAGGCGACGTCCAATATATGTACGAATCAGGCCCTAAATGCCTTAGCTGCCAGTGTGTATATGGTAGCCCTCGGGAAAAAAGGCCTTGCGGAAGTAGCCACCCAGAGCGCACAAAAGGCTCATTACCTGTACAATCAGATTATTGAGAAGACGAATTTCAAGCCGGTATACGACAAACCCTTC
>JBEPWR010000072.1:0-7360 GCA_041642335.1 Eubacteriales bacterium | reverse complement strand
CCACAGCCGATAAGTCCTTGCATCCGAACTCCTCTGATAGTCAAAATGATAATCATGGAAAAATCCTTCTGCCTTTAATAGCTGAACAATTTCCGCTTCCAGGGAATCTTCCGGAAGGTGGTCCGTGTCCACTGAAAATTCCATGGACTCCATCATCTTTTGTAGATCTTTTGCAATATTTTCTGTAGGATCTTTGGGAATAACGAAGAAGAAATCCTCGGGATTTTCCACTTCCCAGGTTCCCCGGTTCTTATTTTCAAGGCGGATTTCTTCCGGAAGGACTAAGCTTTCCCGTTCAGCCCGATCCAAAGCCTCTTCGTAGATCTGATTTATCTTTGTTTCAAAGGAAGTCTCCTCCCAAACCGCCTGTTCAATCACTTCCTGATACAACTGATCATAGACCTCGGAAATTTTCGGCCAGGATAATATCACTTCGTAGGAAATTTCATTAGTCCGGCTTGAGGCTTCGATTACCTCTTGAATCTCGATCCGGTCCGCCAGCATTTCATCGTATTCTTTTCCCATATCCTCCGTTGCTTTTTCAAAGGCAATTTCTATGGCCTCATTTTTTGCCTCCGCTTCTCCGGTCCGGCTTAAATAAACGGTACCAAGTACAACAACAACTAGTAGCAGAATGACTACCCCTAGAAACCATTTCACTTCCCTATTTTTGTCTTTCATCTGTTTTTCCTCCAAGTATTATAATAAGTAATAATATGTACAGATGTTTCTTAATCATTTTTTAATAGTACCATAGGAAGGTTGAAATTTCAAAATTATCCTTCGTCAAAATTCGACATATGTCTAGAAAAACAAAAAAGCTCCGGATGTACGTTCTGTTGATGTTAACTAAATTCTCTATTAATAATTATTTATATTTTCTGAATATTTATTGTTTTTTGATAACAACTGTGGTATTATCATTTTATGCAGTAAAAAATATATTTATAGGAGGATTATGAATTATGATCAGCAGCTTTTTTATTCCAACGATTAACGTGATTGGACCAGGAGCAATGGAACAGATCGGAGATCAACTCAAAAATCTCAAGGCAAAAAAAGTACTTATTGTCACCGATGAGTTTTTAAACAAAACCGGAGTAGCCGGGAAAGCCAAAGGTTACATCGAAGATGCCGGTATGGAAGCCGTGATCTTTGACGGAGCCGAGCCGAATCCTACGGACAAAAACGTAGAGGCAGGCTTTGAAGTTTGGCAAAAAGAAAACTGTGATTCTTTAGTAACCCTTGGAGGCGGCTCTTCTCATGACTGTGGTAAAGGCGTTGGCCTATTGGCCGCTAACGGCGGTAAAATCCATGACTACGAGGGTATTGACCAGTCTAAAAATGAATTTGTGCCTTATGTAGCAATAAATACCACTGCAGGAACTGCATCGGAAATGACAAGATTTTGCATTATTACCGATACCAGCAGAAAAGTAAAAATGGCCATCGTTGACTGGAGAGTTACAGCGAAAGTTTCAATCAATGATTCCGAAATTATGGCAACTATGCCTCCAAAACTTACAGCTGCGACCGGAATGGACGCACTTACTCACTCGGTGGAAGCTTATGTATCTACAGCAGCAACCCCGCTTACTGATGCTTCAGCATTAATGGCAATTCAGCTGGTTGCAGAATATCTTCCAAAAGCCGTGGCGAACGGAGATAACATGGAAGCAAGGGATAAAATGGCTTATGCTCAATTCTTAGCCGGCATGGCTTTTAACAATGCGAGCCTCGGTTATGTACATGCCATGGCCCATCAACTTGGCGGTTACTATAACCTGCCCCATGGTGTTTGTAATGCCATATTACTTCCTCATGTAGAGCAGTTCAACTTAATCGGCTGTGCTGATAAATTAAGTGATGTTGCCATAGCCCTTGGCGCAAATATTGAAGGCCTTACGGTTAATGAAGCTGCACAAAAGGCGATCGATGCGATTAAAGACCTTTCAAAGTCCATCGGTATTCCATCAGGACTTTCCGAACTGGATGTTAAAGAAGAAGATTTTGACGTAATGGTGGAAAATGCGATGAAGGATGCTACTCAGGCAACGAATCCAAGAACCGCAACAAAAGAAGATATCAAACAGATTTTCAAAAACGCAATGTAATCAATTTTTTTAACAAAACTATCCGCCTATTGGTTTAATACGAAACCAATAGGCGGTTTTTCTTTGCGTATTCAAGATAAATTAAAGCTGCTTTAATCCTTCTTCCAAAAGGTCCTGATAATCTTTTAAACCGGTTGCTACTTTGGCCTCAGCGGTCAAAGGTACCACATCCTCCCGGGTAATATTTTCCAGGTTAAACTTTCGGTTCAGTGCCATTAAATGCTGTACCCCTCTTTTTATTCTTCCAAGGTAGGAATACACGCCGATTGCTCCGCCGGAGAAATCATCGGCATCCTCATAAAGCCCTCTCAACTCTTTTAACCCTTCGAATAACTCCTCTTTGGTCTTTCCGAATCGCTGAAACTCTGTTGGAACCCGGTCTTCCTTCAAATGATCTTCCACGGTTTTCCCGACCATGGCCGCGGTCATCGCGGCTCTTCCGATTCCGACCATCGAGATGTACGGAGCTCCGAGAGCCAGAGCCTTAAACACCTGATCCTCCATGGCAATACCTCCGGTTATAGCGATTTGGGGAAGTTTGTAGCCTTTGCTTTCCATCTCCCGCAGCGCTCGATAAAGAAGACTCTCCAACTGAATGGTAGGAATACCCCATTCGTTCATCATCTTTACGGGACTGTTTCCGGAACCGCCCCCCGCCCCGTCGAAGGTTACAAGGTCAACGCCGGCCTTGGACGCGATAAGAAGAATTCTTGTAAGATCTTTGGGATCAAAAGGACCGGTTTTAAAAAACACCCTTTTTGCACCTGAAGCCTTAAGCTCGGCAACCCGGTTGATTAAATGCTCCTCGTTCCAAATGGGCAGCTTTCCCACTTTTTCAAATCGGGGTCCCGCATCATTTTTAAATTTCTCCACCACTTCCGGATCCTCCGGGTCAGGATGAATAATATAACCCCGCTTTTTTAGCATTATTGCCTTCTCCAGACTCTCAACAATTCCCAGTCCCTGAATGCCTTTCGCCGCCTGGGCAAATTTCAACTCCACGGATGTGACTCCGAGCTCTTTGACTGCATAATCCAATACTCCGAGCTGTTCATCATCAAAATTTCCCTGAAGCACAATATCTCCATAGCCTCTTTCGTACTTTCGAAAAGCACCGAGCATTTCTTCGATCAAAGGAGCCTTTTGCACTTTTCCGTCATGCAGGATTAAATCCGGATCCTTCATGACCACATCTTCACCGATCACTACAAGCACCCCGGCCATAGCCGCACCTGCGTAATAGTCTCGCCAATTGAGTTTTGCCATGGCGGGAAGTATGATTGGCAGGGTCAACTTCACGGGATCTTCAATCCCCACCGAAGTGGTCATATCCGCATTAGGGTAAGTTGCCTCCTTCGGATCTTCCCTACATCCCCAGGCTCCAAAGACTCTACCGTTGATATTCAGGTGTGAATAATCCAACGGATAATTCTTTTCCGAGGCGAACTGATTACGATCAGTTTGATAAGGGTATGTCGCCTCCCACCCCCGGATTGCTGAGAGACCGATTTCACACATGCCCGTACAGTTAGCCGTGCATACGGAACACATTCCGGAAAATGGTGAAAGATTCTCCGATGTCCTCATTTTTGTATTCGTCATCGTTGAACCTAAACTTGGACTGTAACTCATCATTAACCCTCCTTTTATAAATAATCAAATATTCTGTATTTTCATCTTATGCCTTTTTGTGACATATGTCAATTACTATTCTGATTTTAGTCCCTTAGTCCATAGGTTTTTCTTCAAAAAGGCATAATTTATTTCGATCACAGAAATAATCCAATACTCGAAATCCGATGGTACTGATCAGTGCTGTCCCGATAATAAGGACTACGGAAAAAGACCGAAAGGGGAACACCTGACTTCCCACAATCCCAGCAATCAACAGAGAAAACTCGCCTCTAGAGACCGTCACCAAACCGATGAAAACACCTTTGTTTTTCGAACATTTCAACGCTTTTTGAATCAGCAGTCCACCGATCAGTTTTCCCACTGAAGCAATAATTATTACAATAATCAACCATGCTCCATATTCTCCTAAATCCTGTAGTTTTAATTGCATGCCGAAATAAAAGAAGAAAAGACTTCCGAAAATATCCCGAAACTTCAGTGCCGTACGTTCTACCTTTTCTCTACTTTTTCCCTGGGAAACCGCAATTCCTAGGAAAAATGCCCCTAGCGCTTCAGATACACCCAGCTGCATGCCAAGAGAAGTAACAACAAAAACAAGTCCCAAAAAACTCAGCAGCGTAATTTCTTTGGTAGTGCTATGTAAAAATCGATCAATTTGAGGATGAAACTTCACACCGATAAACACCAATATTAGACAAAACAGTATAGCAAACCCTAAGTCCATACTGAGACTTGCCAAACTGAATCCGTTTTCCTGATTGGCCAATGCAGATACTAATACAAGGTAAATGACCATCACCAAATCTTCAAAAATCATAATCCCCATAATCAGTTCCCCTTCCGGGTCTCTCAAGGCATTTAAATGGATTAGGGTTTTGGTAATGATTCCGGAACTACTCATATATATGATTCCTGCAATAACAAAACTATAAAAAAGGTCTAGCCCCATTAGTTGTCCCAATAAAAACCCTATGGAAAAATTTATGGAAAAATCGATCATCCCGGCAATTATTAGGTTTTTCTTTTTTTCTATCAAGGTTTGTATTGAAAATTCGAAACCTAAGTAAAAAAGTAAAAATACCACTCCAATCTCTGAGAAAAGCCCTACGACCTCTTCATTAACGACGAGATTTAAAATCGGGGGGCCCATGAAAATCCCAGCAAAGATATAAAAGGGCGGATAAAAGCTGTTGGTTTTTTCTGCAATTCGACCGAATAGAGCCAAAGAAATAAATGCAAGAGCCATTTGACCGTAAACACTCAATTTTTTCACATCCTTATAAGGTTCGCATCTTGTAGATCATTTCATTCTTATAATATAATCAATTTACTACAATCCTTCTCTATCCCCGCTGAAAATAATACTAACCAATTGATCAACGTATCTTTTTACTTCCTGTTCTTTGGTCTCCGGCAGATACAGGAATGACAGAATTGATCCCATAATCAATCGAAGCATGGTCCCCTGTTTTTCCTGTCCAATGTCCATACTTTCAATAAATTCCCTAAAGGAGCGGGTAATTGTACTAAAGAGATCTTCTCCTAAATATTCCTCCAGTAATTCTTTTTCATGAAGAATCAGTTTTACCAGTTGATGATTTTTCGACATGAATGCCAGCCGTTCCATTAACAACTTTCGTACCCGCTCCTGATCACTTTCCGCTCTTGACGCTTTCATGGAGGCGTGCAGAGTCTCGATAAATATCGGCTTTACACCGGCAAGAAAAATTTCTTTTTTTGATGAAAAATAACGAAACAGCGTAACCTCGGAAACCCCTGCTTCTTCTGCAATCTTTGCAGTTGTCGCTCCTTTATATCCATTCTTAATGAACACTTCCATAGCCTGATTAATCAGTTGCTCCCGACGTTCTTCTTTTTTCATGGGGCTCCTCCTTTGTGTAAGTACTTATTAACTTAATTTATCTTTCTACAAACATTCTGTCAAGTTTATACTTGTCATTCGTCAGGTTTATATGTTATATTGTCATGAGTGAGCGCTCGTTCATTGTGGAGGTGATCTCAATAAAGAAAGAACAAATCGTCGATGCGACCATCGAACTGTTAGCGGAAAAAGGCTATTTTCAAACAACCACCCGAATGATTTCTCAAAAAGCCGGGATTGCTGTCGGAACAATATATACCCATTTCCCCAGCAAAGAAGCGATTCTGGAAGAAATATTCCAGCGGGAATTTACAAAAAGGGAAGAATTTCTATCCCTTCAAGAATCCGAAGATATTAGCAATCTTCAACAGTTTCATGAGTTTTTGGAGTATCATTTTACGGAGCTTAGAAAACACCCGGCCTTGGCAACCGTACTGATCCGGGAAAGTTCCAATCCTGAAATCCAACATTTAGCCGGTATCCAAAAATTCATTCATCAACTTCCGAAGTTTTTTACAGAAATACTTCAGAGGGCCTCAATATCCGGAGAAATTCGAAGTCTGAATCCCTCATTAACCGCAGAAATTCTATTTAGCACCCTTCGGGGAATTACCCTGAACCTAACACTAAAAGGCGATGCACTGGACTTTGATGCAATGAAAAAGGAACTGAAGGACTTTATTAACTACGGAATTAAACAAGGAAAGGACGTGTAATAATGAATGTTCAAGTACAATGGAAGGGTAAGCAAAATTTTACAGGTATCAACAAAGACGATCAAAAGGTACTGATCAGTCCGACAGAATCAGAAAAAGAGATGATCTCCCCTCCAGATCTATTATTGATGAGTTTAGGCAGCTGCACCGGTTTGTTTGTTATGCCGGCTGCGAAATCCTTAAATGTTACACTTGAAGATTTTCATGTGTCGGTACAGGGAGTAAAATCCAATCAGCCTCCTAAACTTTTTGATCAAATCAATATCCATGTGGATTTCAAAGGAGAATTGAATGAAGAGCAGGCAGCGGAAATTATTGAAAAGTCCCATGAAAAATGTTTTATTCTCCACAGTCTAAACCCGAATATTGCTATTAAAAGCACTTTTACCATCAACAAATAATTATGGACGGTCCACTTACGGGACCGTCCTTTTTTTTTTACTTCAAAGTATCATCGTTTTTCGATTTATATTATTTCCGATCCCTTCTCTTTTCCAACCAAGGCCCTATCGAAAAGTATCAATAAAGCAGGTAGAACAAACAAGGTGCTAAGAAGTGCCAGACCGATGTTGATTACGGTCATAAGGCCAAAATCCTTAAGAATCACAAACTCCGAAAGCATTAATACGGAGAATCCGCCAATGGTGGTCAGACCCGAAGCCAAAATCGCCTTTCCAATCCGTTGAACCGCAGTGACAATCGCTTTGTTTTTTTCAGATCCCCGAGAGCGTTCCTCCAGATAACGTTCCATTACCATTACGGTCATTTCCGTACCCATTCCCAGGATCAATGCACCGAGGGTCGCTGTGATCGGGGTATAGTCAATCCCCAATAAATACATACTACCGGCGGAATGTCCGATAATCAAGGCTACCGGGATCAAGGGTACCAGGGCTTTAAATAAACTTCTATAGATAATCAGTAAAGCGGCAAATACTAATCCCATACCCAGGAGGGTCATCTCGATCCGCCCGGAAGTAAGTCCCTCTACCATTTCCACATCCAGTGCGCTG
>JBEPWR010000071.1:0-7395 GCA_041642335.1 Eubacteriales bacterium | reverse complement strand
TAGCTTGGTAAATAAGAGAAACCGCTGTAAGCAAAGAAATACGCCTGCAAGTACGCTCTGTTCCCAAGAATCTCATGACTTTAGTCATGAGAGGTTCAATTGTACAGATCCTGACAAAGTATTACCGGGAGGGAAATCGGCTTAGGGAAGATCTTGGAGAAGACCCTGAAAAAATAAGAATCTTTGAAAGGCAGAAAAAGGAAGCCCGGGAGAAAGAAAAGAGACTATTGCACCGATTTAGTATTACAGGGTTTTCATTAGTCTGTGCTTCAGGGGTACTACTTGGAAGTATTACCATCCCCTTAGGGGAAACCTTAGGGGATTTTTCTTTAGGGGCCACCGGTGGCGTACTGATTATGGCCTTGTTTCTGGGAGACCGGAAAAAAATCGGAAGGGTAAATTTTCAAATGGATGAGAAGGTCCTTGGTGTGACCCGGGACCTGGCTTTGAAAATGTTTTTGGCCATTGTCGGACTGAATTACGGATATGAAGCCGTAACCTTAACTGGCAGTACGGGAGCCGCTTTATTATTAATCGGCCTCAGTACCGGATTTTTAAGCATTGCCGTCGGTTTTCTTGTGGGCACGAAACTGTTAAAGTTAAAGCCCCTATACCTGATTGGCGGCCTGTGCGGTGGAATGACCAGCACACCGGGCCTGGCGGCAGCCATCGAGGCCACGGGGACGAATGAAGTCGGGGTTGCTTACGGAGCCACCTATCCCTTTGCCTTATTTTTTATGATTTTCTTCATCAATCTGATCTTTCAACTATTGTAACAGGAGAGAGGAGCGCTTTTTATGAACATCCATGAATATCAAGGAAAAGAGTTGTTTAGGACCTATGATGTACCGGTGCCTCAGGGACATGTGGCCTTCAGTATTGACGAGGCTGTGAGCATAGCAAAGGAATTGGATTCCGGGGTAGTGGTGGTAAAAGCCCAAATCCATGCGGGAGGCAGAGGAAAAGCGGGAGGCGTGAAAATTGCCGAAAACATCGATGAAGTCCGAAGCTTTTCAAAAGAACTGCTTGGAAAAACCCTGGTCACCCACCAAACGGGAGAAGCGGGACAGGTAATTCAGCGACTTCTGATTGAAGAGGGCGTGGATATTCAAAAGGAGTATTATCTAGGGCTCGTTCTAAGTCGAAATACGGGAAGAATCAGTCTGATGGCCTCGAAGGAAGGTGGCGTCGACATTGAAGAAGTTGCCAAGAACGCTCCGGAAAAAATTCTCTATGAAGAAATTGATCCCTTACTGGGGCTGACCTCCTTTCAAGGACGGCGAATGGCCTACGGACTGGACTTGCCGGAAAAAGCCGTTAAGCAGGCAGTAGAGATTTTTCAAAAGCTCTACCGACTCTATCAGGATACCGATGCATCGGTCATTGAAATCAATCCCTTGATTATTACCAAAGAAGACAAACTCCTTGCCTTGGATGCCAAGTTCAATTTTGATGATAATGCCCTGTATCGGCAGGAACGGATCCGAGGTTATCGGGACGAATCCGAGGAGGATCCCAAGGAGCTGGAAGCGGCAAAGTATGATTTATCCTATATCGCCTTGGACGGAAACATCGGGTGTATGGTGAACGGAGCGGGACTGGCCATGGCTACGATGGATATTATCAAGCATTACGGCGGATCCCCCGCAAATTTTCTGGATGTGGGAGGCAGTGCCACAACGGAAAAGGTATCCAATGCCTTTCGAATCCTGCTGTCCGATGAAAATGTCTCGGGGGTGTTTGTCAATATTTTCGGCGGAATTATGAAATGTGATGTGATCGCCAAGGGAATTGTGGAGGCGCTGAAAACCATGGAGATGAAAGTCCCCCTGGTCGTTCGGCTGGAAGGCACCAATGTAAAGGAAGGCCGGGAAATATTACAAGATGCCTCAGTGAAAGTCCTCAGTGCGGTTTCCATGGATGACGGCGCTCAAAAGATTGTAAAGGCTACGAAGGATCTTCAGTAAACCCAGCACAAGGGAGGGAAATCTATGAGTATTTATGTAAACAAGGACACAAAGCTGATTGTACAGGGAATTACCGGCGCTACTGCGAAATTTCACACAAAATTGATGCAGGAATACGGGACCCGGATCGTCGCGGGGGTTACGCCGGGTAAAGGCGGAGAAACCGTTGAAGGGGTACCGGTATTCAATACGATGCGGGAAGCGGTAGAGCGTACCGGTGGCAATGCTTCGGTTATTTATGTACCCCCAGCGGTAGCGGCGGATGCGATTGTGGAGGCGGCGGAATCAAAGGTGGATTTGGTCGTTTGTATTACGGAACATATCCCGATAAAGGACATGATTAGCGTAAAGCGCTATCTGAAAGATCAAGAAACGGTTTTGATTGGCCCGAACTGTCCCGGGGTCATTAGTCCGGGGGAATGCAAAATCGGCATTATGCCGGGCTATATCCATAAAAAAGGTCATATCGGTGTGGTTTCGAGGTCGGGGACCTTAACCTACGAAGCGGTGCACCAGATCTCGGAGCTGGGACTCGGACAGTCCACAGCCGTTGGAATCGGAGGGGATCCTGTAAACGGAACAAGCTTTATTGATGTACTCAAAAGATTTAATGAAGATCCCGAAACCCATGGGGTGATTATGATCGGAGAAATCGGAGGCACCCAGGAAGAAGAGGCGGCTAGATGGGTTAAAGCAAATATGAAAAAGCCCGTAGCCGGATTTATCAGTGGTGTAACCGCGCCGCCCGGGAAACGCATGGGCCATGCGGGGGCCATTATTTCCGGTGGAACAGGTACCGCAGAGGAAAAGATCAACGTGATGAAAGCCTCGGGAATTGCGGTCGCCGATACGCCTTCAACCATGGGGGAGACGCTGGTAGCTCTTATGGGGATGCAAAAAAAATAAATCAAAATCCAGGGAAGCACATTCGTCAAAGGAAATACTTCTGTATTAGGGATTTTAGAAAAAAGACTGCTTTGGAAGAACCTAGAGACGGTCTTTTCTATAGACAAAATAGTTCGACAATTCATTGACAAGTAATAACCCCAGTGATACCATTAAATTACAAAGTAAGCAGAATCATGGAACTTTCGTTATGATGTTTGACCCGCTGATTAATTTCTAAGGCTTCACATAAGGAGGTTATTTATGAGAAGGAAAGCGCTTATTATGGCAGTGTTGATGTTAGTATTGTTGACTTCAATGATTTATGCAGAGGTGGATTCTTTCGATCAAGACTTGAAGGTGGTTGCTCCTGAAGAAATTACCGGAGAGAAATTCGAATTGGACGAAAAAACCGTACTGGCCGTCGAAGAACGAGCAAGAAACTGTGGAAATTGCAATGGTTTAGTTATAACCCATGAAGTCGGTAGAGGGGTTTTGACAATGGTTGA
This sequence comes from Eubacteriales bacterium, assembly GCA_041642335.1. GTDB lineage: Bacteria > Bacillota > Clostridia > Peptostreptococcales > T1SED10-28 > Isachenkonia. The sequence goes on along the minus strand of JBEPWR010000071.1, from coordinate 4,034 downwards.
CTCCACCGTCTGTTCTCAGCACTCAAACGGTTCCTTGCAGATCTATGAGCAACGGGTGTATTACGAGGAAGTTTGTAGTGAAACCTGTGGGTACATCCATTCTTTTTATACAATAGAGTATGAAGAGAAACACGTAAGATAGAAAGATTTACGTAGAAATTAATCAGCCGGGTCATTTAAAGATTGGTATAAACAATTAGGGGTGTTGGGTGCCGGAAGCTTTTTCGGCATCTTTTTTAATGGGGATAGGTGAAAATATAAGGGAATCGACTTTTTTAACATTCAGGAAGGAATATTCATCGAATAGAACGAATTTGTTAGGGTAAATAGAAAGTTAGCGGATGGATTTTTAGAGAATTATGTTATATTGTAAAAATATCAATACATAGGCATAAAGATTGCTAATAAAGGTTTCTAATAAAGATTTCTAATAATGATATAAAAGATGAAAGCTATAAATAAATAGGGAGAGGGGTAGAATTTTGAAAAAATATATCATGGCACTAGATCAGGGAACCACTTCCTCAAGGGCAATTTTATTTGACCGGGAAGGAAAAAATGTGGGCACATCCCAAACAGAATTTCGGCAAATCTATCCAAAATCCGGATGGGTCGAGCATGATCCCATGGAAATCTGGGGTACCCAGAGCGGGGTCGCAAGGCAGGTCTTAGAAATCGCCGGGATCCGTCCGGAAGAAGTGGCCGCCATTGGAATTACCAATCAGCGGGAAACGACGGTGATCTGGGATAGAAATACCGGTAGACCCATCTATAATGCCATCGTTTGGCAGTGTCGGAGAACGGCGGAAATTTGTGAAGACTTAAAACGACAAGGCTATGAGTCCCTTATTCGTGAAAAAACCGGTCTGGTGGTGGATGCCTACTTTTCCGGAACCAAGATCCAATGGATTCTGGATCATGTGGAAGGGGCGAGAAAGCGGGCGGAAAATGGAGAGCTGTTATTTGGAACAATAGACAGCTGGCTTATCTGGAACTTAACCAGGGGAAAAGTCCATGTAACCGATTATTCCAATGCTTCAAGAACCATGCTTTTCAATATTCATACCCTTCAGTGGGACGATGAACTGCTGGAGCTGCTGAATATCCCGAAGAGCCTCCTTCCCGACGTGAAACCTTCCAGTGAAATCTACGGGGTTACCGATGAGCGGACCTTTGGAGGCGCAAAAATCCCGATTGCGGGAGACGCCGGGGACCAGCAGGCCGCGCTTTTCGGACAGGTCTGTTTTGAAGAGGGAATGGCAAAAAACACCTACGGAACCGGCTGTTTTATGCTGATGAACACCGGAGAGGCACCGGTGAGTTCCGATAACGGACTGCTGACGACCATCGCCTGGGGGATAAGGGGAACCGTAAACTATGCGCTGGAAGGCAGTATTTTTAATGCAGGCTCAGCGATTCAGTGGCTTCGGGATGAACTGCGCCTGATTTACGATGCGGCGCAAAGTGAGTACTATGCTAATTTGGTCGAGGATACCAACGGGGTATATGTAGTGCCGGCCTTTACCGGCCTTGGGGCACCCTACTGGGACATGTATGCAAGAGGGGCAATTGTCGGCCTGACCCGAGGCGTTCGGCGAGAGCATATTGTCCGGGCAACATTGGAATCCATTGCCTATCAAACAAAGGATGTCCTATCCGCCATGGAAGAGGACTCAGGAATCAAACTGCAGACATTAAAGGTCGACGGGGGTGCGGCAGCCAACGACTTTTTGATGGGATTTCAAGCGGATCTTCTGGGAGTCCCCGTGCAACGAACAAAGATTTCCGAGACCACAGCCCTCGGCGCTGCCTATTTAGCGGGGCTTGCCGTCGACTTTTGGAAGGATCAGCAGGAGATACAGAAAAAATGGGAAATGGACAGACAGTTTCAAGGTACCATGGAGGAAGGGCAACAAAAAAAACTTTATCGAAGATGGAAAAAAGCCGTGGAACGATCAAAGGGTTGGGAGACGGAGGACGAAGTGTAAAGCGGCTTAATACTAAGAAATACAGTTTATAGAGAAGGGTGAGAATTAATGAAGGATCCGGAAAAAAAAGCTTTTGAGCTTAGTGTACGGTATCTGTCCTTTCGAAATCGGAGTGCGAAAGAGATCAGGGACTATCTTGAAAAAAAAGAATTTGATGAAAAGTCCATAGAAAAGGCCCTGGAAAAACTGAAGTACTATGGCTATCAAAATGATGAAACCTATACAAGAGAGATCATCCGACAAAAAGGAGAAGGCGCAGGAAAGGGTCGTAGTGCCATTAAAAAGTATCTGCTGGATAAAGGTGTGGATGAAGGACTGATCGAGAGAAAATTAAAGGAGCTTTATCCGCCGGAAAAAGAAAGGGAAGCAGCCCTCACTCAGACCTTTAAATTTTTTAACAGCAAAAAAAAGCTTCCGCTGAATCAGATAAAGTCCAAGCTCTCCCAACGCTTAGCCTCAAGGGGTTTTTCCTTTGAAATCATCAAAACCTGCCTGGATACCCTCTCAAATAGCCGGGAAGTTCAGGAAACCATGAAAGAACAGGAAGCGGTGCACTTTGAAAAGGCACTCTTCGAGGGAGAAAAGGCCAGGGAGAAGGGACGAAAGAAGTATAAAAACGACTATCAGATTTATGGGAGGGTCTATGAAACCTTGGTGAGGAAGGGCTTTGACAGAGATATGATTCAACGGGTAATCGAACGTTTGAAAGAGTAAAAGCCGTCGGTGGAAAAAAAGAGAACAAAAAAATATTGACAATCGGAAAACTGAGTGGTATATTTAAGAAAATTTCATAATAATCTTCAGGGCAGGGTGAAATTCCCGACCGGCGGTATAGTCCGCGAACCACAATGTGGTTGATTTGGTGCAAATCCAAAACCGACAGTAGAGTCTGGATGGAAGAAGAGAAGAATTGAGAAGAAGTCCGTTAGGCTTAGGGACCTTGATTCTATTCGCCTATTATATAGTAGGCACTTAATGGTAAAACTACGAACCTGAAGATAAAATCTTCGGGTTTTTTTGCGGATTAATTTAAGTATGGAGGAAAATACGAAAAAAATAACCATTCTGTAGGAAATCTCGAGAATTCAGGGTATAAAATAAAAAGATGCACCAGTATAATCTCAAATGTCAGGAAGTGATAGTGCTATGAACAAGCAGGACCGGAAATATATGAAACAAGCCATGGAACTTGCGGAAAAGGGACGGGGAAGAACCAGTCCGAATCCTTTAGTAGGGGCGGTAATTGTTAAAGAGGGAAAGGTTATCGGGAAAGGGTATCATAAAAAATATGGGGACCATCACGCAGAGGTCAATGCCTTTAATACTCAGCAGGAATCCGCTAAGGATGCGACAATCTATGTTACGCTTGAGCCCTGCTTTCATTATGGCAATACCCCGCCCTGTGTCGACCGGGTGATTAAAGAAGGGGTCTCCCGGGTGGTCATCGGTCTGAAGGATCCGAATCCTTTAGTGGCGGGAAAAAGCATTGAAAAACTCCAACACCACGGAATCGAAGTAGAGGTTGGCGTCCTGGAAGAAGAGTTACGAGAACAGAATCGAATCTTTCTGGAGTATATAAAAACGAAAAGGCCCTACACGGTGATTAAAACCGCCATGAGTCTTGACGGAAAAATCGCCACTGCATCGGGAGAGTCCCGCTGGATTACGGGAGAAAAAGCCCGGAAATACGTTCATATTCTTCGGGACCAGATGTCCGGCATTATGGTGGGGGTCGGGACCGTCATCGAAGACAATCCGTCCTTAACGACTCGTCTTTCAGACAAAGAGGGAAAGGACCCCCACCGCATTATAGTGGATACCCGGGGGCGAATCCCCCTTACGGCTAAGGTCCTGCATCTGAACTCGACGGCAAAAACCATCGTTGCCACTACGGAACTGATGGAAAAGGATAAGAAAAAAGCCTTGGAGGATCTCGGCGCGGTGGTGCTGGTCAATCCGATCAAGAATGAACGTGTGGATTTGGAGCACTTGTTCCAAAGCCTTGGCGCTGAAAAAATTGACAGCATCCTGGTAGAAGGAGGCGCA
>JBEPWR010000070.1:0-7607 GCA_041642335.1 Eubacteriales bacterium | reverse complement strand
CGGCAATCACTGCTGTAATGATGATTTCTAGGTTTTCCATTTAATTTCCTCCTATCCGAAAATACTCATGATCAAGCGACTCACCTGTACGGAAAATGCTGCGGTGGTTCCACCCTTCCCACCGATTCCTGCATAGATTTCCGCCGTAAAAAGAATCACAATTCCCACGACCGCTCCACCAACTGCTGCGGCTCCGAGGCTGGGAAGCACACTGGATGCGGACATTCCCACAAAGGAGGCCGTATAGGTTGCTCCTGCCAGGGAAGAAGACAACAACACCCCTGCCAGTACCCCCACAATGCCGTTAGCAATAATCGCAGAGTATCCCATTTCATGTTGAATATACCAAGTAATAACTGTACCCAGGAAGGCACAGCAGAAGATCATAGCCTTTTTCTTATTAACCATATCAGCGCCTCCTATTATTTTTTTATATCTTTGTAATGCTCCGTCAGACCCAATACATAAAAAACTCCGATCAACAGAAACAACCCGTTTAAAACAGGATCCGCCGTCTTTGCGACAGAAAGTATTATCAAGGCCCCGCCGGTTGCAATAAAAAAAGTAAAGCCCATCACTTTTCTCAGCATTCATAACCCTCCTGAAATCTGTCATTTTATTATATGATTTGTATAAGTTCCTCTTACATTGTACGGTTTCGTTAAATGTTTGTCAATCCCTTTGTATGATTATATTTCAAAGTTTAAATATTCAGACGGCTTCCTTGCATTTGCAACAAAAAAACCCCTTAAGGAATTTTCCTCAAAGGGCCTTTTTCAATAAGGCATCTATATGTTAAACAGAATAAGATCGGATAATATCCCTTCGGCTGATAATTCCTACCAACTGTTCGTCAGCCACCACCGGTACCCGGTTGATTTTTTCTTTGGTCATCAGAGTAGCCACTTCCTCCACGGTCTGCTCCTCGTCTACGGTGATAACATCGGTGGTCATCACGTCCTCCACCCGATAGCCCACCATCTTTTTGAGCTGTTTTTCAATGGTTTTGGTACTCTCGAGGAACACATACCCATCAAGGATACTGAAAAAGGTGGGGATTTTCAATTTCTTGCTGCGGTAAATCAAATCCCCTTCGGTAACAATGCCGATTACATGATTCTCATCGTCCACTACGGGAACTCCGCTGATATTTTTTTCCATCAGGATCTTGATAACATCTTCCACCAGATCCTTGGATTTTACTGAGATTACATCCTTCGTCATTATTTCTTTTGCTAACATCGGCTTCTCCTCCTTGGTAATAACGTGATATATGATTATTTACCCTTCTTCCCGGGATTTAACCAGTTCCTCTTTTGATTCCTGATACAAAAGGAAGTAATAGATCATTAAGATCACCGTTACGATACCGGGAATCACCGGCGTTAGAACAAGATCCAGCAGCTGAATGTCGCCAATGAAGAGATTTACCAACATATTGCCGATCCAACCGATCACTGAAACCCCTAAGAAACCGGCCAGAAGAGGCCAGAAACAAACTTTACTCTTCTGAAAGGCCTGCTGCAGTCCATCAAATACTCCGGTCTCCTCCAAGACCATGGCGGGAAACCACAATTTCAATATCAGGTACAGGGCAAAGATCCCGAGAATAAAAATCAGCCCCAAAAGCATCACCAAAAGCACGGCCATGGCTTCATCAATCATCGATCCGACAAAGGCCACACCGGCAAATATTGCCATTACCCCGAGAAAAACCAGAATCCAAAGGGCGAATTTACTGATGCGGTATAAGAGGTATTTGACGAAGTACTTTCCCGCATTGGGAAGAATCTGAGAAGCTCCGGGTTTCTCACCCTCCATAAGACTCTGTCTAACCATTCCGAAGGTTGCAGGCATGGCCACAAAGTTTAAGATTAAGCCGAAAAGTCCCACAAGCATGCTCGCCACTATGTAGTCCTGATTGGCCTCATAAAAATCTTTGGTAACCTGCCAGTAGTTTTCCAGTACATATTGGGTTTCCCCGATTTCCTCCACGGACAGCATCCCCGTCAAACTCTCAGACATTTCCGTAAAGAGATAGATACTTAAGAGTGCCGGGATCAGTCTTGCCACATAAACAGGCAAGAGCAGTATCCAGTTCCCTCCCAGCGTTTTAAGGGCTGTTCTGATCTTTTCCATCCTCAATCCCCTCCTTTTTTTCATTATATTAAAGAATACTTCTTTTGTCATCCACAATCTTGGCGCTTTGTAAATCGTCCCGGTCTTTCCTTGTGCAAATTACGGGAAAATTTGTCAGGGGCTGTTTTGAACTCTCCCTTTCGGGTATCAATGATAATGGTTATCAAAATAATAAGGAGGAATGGATTATGTCAAACCGAGAAATTACCGTGAACGGAGATCCGATGACCCTTGTCGGTGAAGAGATAAAGGTTGGAGATAAAGCTCCGGATTTCACGGCGCTTACCAAGGATCTTGAGCCCTTCGGATTAAAGGATATGGAAGGAAAACATAAACTGATCAGCATTATGACTTCCGTCGATACCGGGGTATGCGAAATGCAGGGAATCCGTTTTAATGAAGAAGCCAAAAAATTAAATAATACCGTAACCGTTACAATCACTATGGATCTACCTTTTGCCCTGGACCGCTACTGCGCGAACAAGGACATCGATACCGCGATTACGCTGTCGGACCATAAGGACGCTTCCTTCGGGAAAAACTACGGCTTTCTTATTGAAGAACTGCGACTGCTGAACCGGGGAATTGTGATCATCGATAAGGACAATACGGTACAGTATGTAGAACATGTAAAGGAAAATTCCAATCATCCCGATTATGATAAAGCCCTGGAAGTCATCAAAGAACTGGATTCCTAACAGACTGGGATTTCCAACAGATCCGAATTCCCAAAGAAAAAACCCTTAGTCCATTGGATTAAGGGTTTCTTTATGATTCTTATTTGTTCATCACGTTACCGATGGACCATTTTGCCATGGTCAGCTTTACTTTGTCGGATCCCACTTCGATCACAACAATATCTTCTTTAACGGTCAGAATTCTTCCATGAATTCCACCAATGGTGGACACTTCATCGCCAACCTTTAAATTGTTTCTCATTTCCTTAACTTTCTTCTCTTTTTTCTGTTGAGGTCTGATGATCAGAAAATAAAAGATTGCCAGAAAACCCAACATCAACAGTATTCCAGAATATTGTTCCATTGTATTCCTCCTTTTTCTTTTCTACTATATAATTTTAAACCATTTCAAGGAAAATTAAAATGGTAAAATTCAGTTTTTTACGAATTTCCCGAAGAAACTTTCATTACTTTGTCATTCGAAAGGCTCGCAGTTGGCTTCGCATCAGATAATGGGTCATTAATGTGGAGAGCAGATCGGAAATCGGAAAGGCCAGCCAAATTCCATCGATTCCGATAAATACGGGGAGTATCAGGGCTAAGGGTATTAGAATTAATACCTGTCGCGCCAGGGAAAGAATAATCGCCGGTCGGGCTTTCCCAATGGACTGAAACATTCCAGCTCCAATAATCTGATAGCCGATCACGGGAAGTACGAAAATATTGATCCGAATCGCCCGAACCCCCTGCTCAATCAGCACGGGATCGTCATTAAACAGCCCGATCATAAAACCGGGTATGGTCATTAAGATGATATACGCAAAGGTCGCGATAGCCGTGGTCCCGATAATTGCAAGCTTTAGGGTCTCGTGTACCCTGGGATATTCCCGGGCTCCATAGTTGTATCCCACAATCGGTTGCATACCTTGTACTATACCAAGTAAGGGCATTAAAGTAAAGGTTAATAATTTATTGATCGCCACAAATACCGCCAGGGAGGTATCATTTCCATAATAAGCCAGGGAGTGATTCAGCACCACACTCATCAACGTACCCGCTGCCATTCTGGCAAAGGTGGAGGCTCCGATCACAAAGATCTCCCGAATAATCAACAGATTCGGTGAAATATATTTTTTTCGAATTCGTATACCGCTTTTTCCACCGATGAAATAATACAGTAAATACACGGCGGCAAAGGACTGTGCCAAAACCGTTGCCAAAGCCGCACCACGAATTCCCATATCCAGGCCGAAAATCAACAGCGGGTCCAAAATAATATTCAGGCCGGCGGAGATAATCATCGTGATCATGGCCACCTTCGCATTCCCCTCGGCCCGGACAATATTATTGCTTCCCATGGCAAACACAAAAATGACGGAACCCATCAAAATAACCTGAATATATTCCAGTGCATAGGGCAGGGAGGCCTCCGTCGCTCCAAATAATTTGAGAATCGGCGTGGTAAAGAGCAGGCCGATAAGGGAAATCAACAAGCTTAGGGAGATCAGCAGGAAGAAAATATTTCCCACGGTTTTTTCCGCATGCTCCTGGTTCCCTTTTCCAAGGCTCCTGGAAATAATCGAGGCCCCACCAACCCCGACGGTCTGGGCAATGGACATTACGAGAATCTGAATGGGAAAGGCAATTTGCAGGCCTGCCATTCCGATGGTTCCCACGGCTCTTCCGACAAAAATGGCATCCACAAGGCTGTACATGGACTGCACCGCCATGCCTACCATAGCCGGTGCGGACATCTTGATTAATAAGGTTTTAATATTTTCTTTGCCTAGCAGTTCACTATGCGTCATGATCCATTTCCCCCCAGCCTATATCAGGCAATTTCATTTTACTTTTTTATTGAACCGATATTCATAATATACCTTTCCGGCAGCCTTTGTCAAATTTCATAAAGGACATCCCCTCTATAAAAGTTTACCCTTTTTTCCCTCACGGTTCCATTATTATTCACAAAATTCCGGAATTTTATCATTTTTCTTGGATTTTTTCTCCAATAACAGGTAAAATAGAAGGTGACGGCAACGTTTTTAACAAGACCCACTCAGGGAGGTTCTATCATCATGAACAAGGAGATTATTATAAAGTCCCATGATCGGAGTAAAGCTTTCGGCATAAACACCGCACAAACCTTCAGCTCAAAAATTTTACAGGACGAAGCCTTGGAAAACATACTGCAGGAGAATAAACTGCTGATTGCCTTAGCGGAACCGATCATTAACAATTTATACAATTTTGTGAAAGGCTCCGGATTTTTCGGCATCCTTACCGACGCAAGAGGGTGCATTCTAAACATTATGGGGGATGAAAACGTATTGGAAACCGCCTTTAACCTGGATATGGTTCCCGGGGCTTATATGAGTGAACAGCATATCGGAAACAATGCCATGGGTACAGCCCTCTGGGAAAAAAAACCGGTCCAGATTTCCGGCGAGGAACATTTTGTCGAAGTTTACCATCGCTGGACCTGTTCTGCAGCGCCTATTCGGGATCCGAAAGGAAACATTATCGGTACCCTTAATCTCACGGGTTACAGCGGACTTGTCCATTCTCACACCCTGGGGATGGTGGTCGCTGCGGTAAAGTCCATCGAGCTCGCCCTAAAACATCAGCAGGCAAAGGACAAACTTCTATGGTCCCGGCAATATGCCGGCACCATTATCGATTCCATCCCCAAAGGGATTTTAACCATCAGCCCCAAGGGATTTATTAAAAGCATCAATCGAAAAGGGCAAAAGATTGTGGGAAGGGCCAAAGACGCCCTCATCGGAATGCGAATTGAAGAGTTTTTCACCGACTGGCCGAAGATCCAGGCCTCCTTTTCCGATCAGAAGTTTCAGCTGAAATCCCGAACCTACATTCAACAGGATCACCAGAGCCTGGAAATCTCACTGGAGCTTTACCCTATTTTTGACTCCCGGGAAAACCAAAACGGAATGATCTGTATTTTTTCCGAAGTTCCACGGATTTCCCAAGAGGAAAAAACCAAAGTGCATCATAAAATGTATACCTTCGATAAAATTATCGGCCGAAATAAAAAATTCTTAAGCACGCTGGAATACGCCAAGCAGATTGCCAACAGTCCTTCTACGATCCTGATCTCCGGCGAAAGCGGTACGGGAAAGGAAGTCTTTGCCCAATCCATTCACCGAGCCAGCGACCGCCAGGACCAGCCCTTTATTCCCCTAAACTGCGGGGCCATCCCGAAGGATCTGATCGAATCCGAACTTTTCGGCTATGAGGACGGGGCCTTTACCGGTGCCCGAAAGGGCGGCAACAAAGGGAAATTTGAACTGGCCCACAAGGGCACGCTATTTTTGGACGAAATCGGGGAAATGCCCCTCTTTATGCAAACCAATCTGCTGCGGGTTTTGGAAGATCGGGAATTTTACCGTATCGGCGGCGTGAAAAAAATTCCTGTGGATGTCCGCATCATTGCGGCTACGAATAAAGACTTAAAGACGGAAGTGGAAAAAGGAAATTTCCGCAAAGATTTATATTACCGCATCAACGTCTTACCCTTATCCCTTGCGCCACTGCGTCAACGAAAGGACGACATTCCCTTATTTATCGATTATTTCATGACCACCAAATCCCTGAAGCTGGGCAAGGAATCCTTTACCCTGTCAAAGGAAAAACTGGAAGAACTCCTTCATTACCATTGGCCGGGCAATATCCGGGAACTGGAAAACATGGTGGAGCAGCTGGTCAATTCCCAGTCTGCCGCTTATCATCATGATCAGGAGCACCCCTTTGAAAATTCCTTCAATTCATCGGGAGAGGTTGCCTCCACCGGTTCAGCAAAATCATTGGAGTCTCTGGCGAATATTGAAAGGGATCATATTCTCAAAGCCCTGGATTATTATAATCATAATATCACCGCTGCAGCCAAAGCCTTAGGTCTTGGACGGAACACCCTCTATCGGAAATTGGAAAAATATCAGATCGCACATTAATGCAGTGTTCCAATAACGAACATTGTTCGTTATTGGAACACTGCAAGTTTAATAAAACGTTCTTTTCCGGAACACTTTCCCAGCAAGCTTCTACGAAAAAACTTCCTATTTATTCGAAATATCGAATCTTTACTTCCCTTATATCCTCATAAAACTCCAGCATCTTCAGATGCCCCTATTATTTTGAATTTTTTCATAATTTGGCATGATCCTTGCATTTAAGTAGGGTGCAATGCGAAAATATTAAACTTCGCATATTTAAAAGGAGGAATTATAATGAGCGGCTATTGTGGAAAAATTTTAAGAATTAATCTTGACGAAAGAAAAGTTATTAAGGAAGATTTAAACATGGAATGGGCCAACGCTTATATCGGCGGTCGCGGTCTGGCCACCAAGTATTTTTATGAGGAAGTGGATCCGAAAGTGGATGCTTTCAGCAAAGATAATAAATTAATTGTTGCCACCGGTCCCTTAAGCGGAACCCCGACACCAACCGGCGGACGGTATATGGTTATTACAAAATCTCCGCTAACCGATACCATTGCCTCTTCCAATTCCGGCGGACGCTGGGGAGCGGAGCTGAAATTCAGTGGCTATGATATGATTATTCTTGAAGGAAAAGCCGACAAACCGGTCTATATTGATATCCGGGATGATCAGGTGGAAATCAAGGATGCGGCCCACCTTTGGGGACAGACAACCTCTAAAACCATGGAACTTCTGGCGAAGGATGTCGGCGACAAAGCCAAAATCTTAAACATTGGTCCTGCCGGTGAAAATCTTTCAAGAATTGCTTCAGTAATGAATGATATGGACCGTG
>JBEPWR010000069.1:310-7642 GCA_041642335.1 Eubacteriales bacterium | reverse complement strand
GAAGCGAGTGATCAGGCCGTCGGAGTTAGAATTCGAACCCTGCCGGCGACGACGGAGAAAGTGTGGAAAGCGATGAATATGAAAGAATAAGATTCCGGTGGATATAGTGGAAAAGTACCGGAATATGCGTATAAGTAGGTTGAGGAATATTTGATAAATTAATAACAAATTAATATTTGATGGAAAATTTCAATTTTTATTATTACGCTAAAACTCTTATACTTAAGAAGAATGCGTTTACTAAAAAAAATGGGAGTGAAGCGGATGAGACCGGAAATGATGAAACAGGTGGAAGAGTTACGTGGCGTTAATGCGGTTAAAGTTAAAGAAGCAAAGGAAAAGGGACAAAAGGTTGTGGGGACCTACTGTGTTTTTTCTCCCCATGAAATTGCCATGGCCGCGGATGCCATTCCCGTGACCCTGTGCGGAACCAAGGAAGAGCCGATTGCCGCGGCAGAAGAAAAACTGCCGAGAAATCTGTGTCCATTAATCAAATCCAGTTACGGATATGCGGTAACCGATACCTGTCCCTATTTCTATTTTTCCGATGTGCTTTTAGCAGAGACCACCTGCGACGGGAAGAAGAAAATGTATGAACTAATGGGAGAAATCAAACCGATGCACATAATGAACCTTCCCCAGCAAAGTGAAGGAGAGGAAAATCTGCAGTACTGGGAGAATGAAATGCTTAAGTTCAAAGGATTTTTAGAAGCGTCTTTTGAGACGGAAATTACCGAAGAAAAGCTAAAGGAAGCGATCAAACTTGGAAATCGGGAACGACAAGTAATGAAAGATCTTCATGAGTTAAACCGGGTTAAACCGGCGCCGCTTTCCGGGAAGGATATGATGATGGCCCAGTGGTTAAAAGGGTTTAATATCGATAAGGAAGCGGGAATAAAGATCATTGAAGATTTGATTGAGGAAACCAAGCACATGATCAATCGAGGAGAATCACCATTTACCAAGGAGACACCAAGAATATTACTTACCGGAGTGCCGATCGGGTCCGGTTCGGAAAAGGTATTGGATATTTTAGAAGAAAGCGGTGCAAGTGTGGTTGCGCTGGAAAACTGTACCGGTTATAAAGGCCTGGACCGAATGATTGATGAAGATAAAGCACCGATTACGGCGATTGCTGAAAAGTATTTATCCACACCCTGCTCCTGTATGACGCCGAATAACGGAAGGATTGATTTATTAAAGCGCCTGGCCAAAGATTATCAGGTGGACGGCGTAGTAGACTTAACCTGGCAGGCCTGCCATACCTATAACATTGAATCCTATAATGTCGGAAAATTTGTCAAAGAAGAATTGCATCTGCCCTTCACCCAGATTGAAACCGATTACTCCGACTCCGACCGGGGACAACTCAAGGTACGGATCGAAGCTTTCTTAGAGCAGATTCAAGGATAAGATCTCTAAGAGCTTGGCAAATCATATTTTAAGGACGTGGAAAAATGCTGACGATAGGAATTGACATTGGTTCGGTGGCTACAAAAGCCGTGATGATGGAAGACGGGAAAAGAATTATTGCAAAACATATAACGCCTACGGGATGGAGTCCGAAGGAAAGCGGCCGGCGGGTTTATCAGGAATTGCTGGAGAAAAGCACTATACAAATTTCCCACATTGAAAAAATTATCGGTACCGGTTATGGACGCGTTGCTATGGATTTTGCAGATAAGGTCGTAACAGAGATCACCTGTCATGGCAAAGGAGCGCATTTTCTTCATCCGAAGACTGAAACCATCATTGATATCGGAGGACAGGACAGTAAGGTCATTCGTATCAACAAGGAGGGGCAGGTACTGGATTTTTTAATGAATGATAAGTGTGCTGCGGGAACGGGGAAGTTTTTGGAAGTTATGGCTAATTCCTTAGCCATCGATATTTCGCAACTCTCTACCCTTGCGGAAGGTGAAAAAGGAAGAAAGATTAATAATATGTGTACCGTTTTTGCAGAATCGGAAGTGATCAGTCTCTTAGCCGAGGGTGCAGGGAAAGGGGAAATTGCCCGGGGATTATTGGAATCCACCGCGGATAAAGCCATGATTCTGGGGGGAAGGATCGGCATGGTCGGGGAGGTGTTTTTCTCCGGCGGGGTGTCGAAAATCCCCTTGTTACGGGAAATTATGGACGAAAAAATGAAAAATCCGTTGATCCACTCAGCGGATTCCCAGTACATCGGTGCCATCGGGGCGGCGATCGTGGGTGCTAAGAAACCGTAAGAAAAAACAAAATACGAAGCATAGGATGGAGTCCTCTTTGGCGGGGGACTTTTTTTATCGTATTGAAGGGGTAAGTGTGTTATCTTTTCCTTCTTCGGGTATAAGTAAAGCAGTCAAATAAGGGAAGACGGAAAGGAGGGTGGGAGATATGAATACCCAAGAATTTTTATCACAGCTGAATGTGACTGCGGAGGAAAGAAGCGTTCTGGAAATCTATTCTTCGGACAGTCCCTTGAAAAAATTGGAGGGTCTTTATCCTAAGCCACTGGATTTGCTGCGCTCTTCATATTTGGAAAATCCATACCTATGGAATGCGTTGCTTCAGGACTTTTCAAAGGATCGTTACGCCTTCCGTCCATACCTGAAAGCCCTTAAGGGATTGGATCCTGTGGATCCGAGAGGGTTATCCGCATTATCCTTTATGATGGCCCTGTCCATTGAAATAGAAGAACCTTTAGTACAGCGGAGTATTCTGTATCCCTTTCGGAATCAGTTTAAAGAAAATACCCAGGAGAGTTTTCGATTATATTCCTATCTTCTTTATTTCTCCCGGCCCTTAGAGGAATATCCCGCTTTGAAAAAATACAATTCCTATACAAGGGCAATCCGGGAGGCCATGCCTCTGGAACATTTTCCCGAGCAGTTTTCCTTAATGCAGTTTCTATTTCAAGGAAATCCATTGCAAATCGGTAAAGGAAGCAGCGGTGGTCTCAGTACTTTTTTATTACAACTCGGAAAGGCATTGACCCATTCCATGGAAATCAGCCAAGTATATACCCTGTCTGTAAAGGATATCTCTGAGGATACGTCCGCGTATCAGCCGGTACAGAAATTTGAGGCTAATCACTTTTCCATATCGGTTCCCTTCCATGTCGGTGAGGATCCCGGCTTTATTAAGCACCATAGCTTTTTAAAAGCCATGGTGTCGGTAGTAATGGAAAAACTACGACTGAACCCGAATATTTATCATGTCCGTTACTTAAATGATGCTTCCTTAGCGATGGCGAAGCTCGGCGGGGAAAAGAAACGGTCCGTGGTGATGACCCTTACCCCGGACCCCCATCGATCCATGGTACAGGAACACAATTATCAGATCATTGGTCATGGCTACAGGGAAGGTATCGAAAAGATGCATAAAATCGGGGTGGGACAGAAACTTTTCCGACGAAGCCAGGGCATTATCGGTATTGGCGGAGAACAGTCAAAGAAAAGACTTCTGGATTATTTTCCGGAGTTAACCATCCTGCCCCGAAACAAACCCTTTCAAATGATCAGCGAAGGTATTGATATTCATTTGCCGATGAAGCAGAGGGTGGATATTCAAAAAGTTTTGATGTCCTCAAAACATCGTTATTCAATTGATCGTAACAATTTATCGAAACCGGTTATATTAAATGTGGGAAGGCTTCATCCGCTGAAAGGACAACAAGAGCTTTTACAGGCCTTTTATCAATCGAAAGCCTATGAGAAATACAATTTGGTTCTTATAGGAGGCAATACGAAAAATCCCGATGAAGGGGAAGAAAAATTCCTGAAATTTGAAAAGGATTACCTGGACCAGCATCCCGAACTCCGGGGAAAGTACCTTCACATAGCGGGAATTCCCAACAATACGGTTCGTTTAATTGAACGGAAAATCGATGGACTAGGGAATTCGGTACTGCCCAATATTTATTTTTGTTCCAGTAAGAAAGAGGAATTCGGCATTGCCATCCTTGAGGCCATGGTTGAAGGCTTTATTGCGGTAGGGCCGACGGTGGGTGGGGTTTCGACCTATATTGAACATGAAAAAAACGGATTTTTAGGAAAAACGGAGCAGGTGGAGGATCTTGAAAAAAGTATGCGGGACGTGATCGGCTTTTTAGAAGAGCATCCCGAAAGGATTCAAGGGCTTCAAGAGAACAGTAGGAAAACGATTGAAAGGGATTATTCCATGGAGGCAATTTCATTAAAATTTGCAGCATTTTACCGGGAGGTTTTAAGTTATGAAGAGTCCTGAGAAAAAAATTATTATTCTAAGTCCCCCCTTTTACTCCCATTTTCAACCGTTAAAAACCTTGGGAAAGGCCCTAAGGAGCCTGGGGGCTCAGGTTGGAATTGCCTGCAGTGAAGGCTTTCAGCAGGAGATTGTCGATACGGGGCTGGAGTTTTACCCTGTAAATATCAATAAGAACCAAAACACGGGAATTGCAAAGAATACCCTGCAGGATCAGGGGGAAAAAAAGCGGCTTGACGAATTTTTTCAAGCCACTTACCAGGGTCCGGTAAAAACCTTAATCACCCAGGCGAATCACCGGATTCGTGATATGTTTTCCAATCCCGGGGAACTGATTCGTTCCATTCAAAAATTGAATAAGGAACAGCAGCCGGACTTGTTTATTGTCGATCAGTTGTCCTACGGTGCCACCCTTGCGCTGGTGGGACTGGATATACCCTTTATCACCTTTTGTCCGCCCCATCCTGAAACCATACAATCAAGAAACGGTAATCACGGATTGACGGATCGCTGGCCCCGGGCACTGGAGCCTTCAACAGCCGAAAAAGAAGAGCTGCGACAAAAGCAGCGGGAGCTGAATCAGAATTTTGCCGAGGCATTCAAACGGGTTTTCAGCACCCATTTTCCCGATAGAAAAATCGCACCGGACCTTTTGGATAATCCTTTTTCCCTGACATCCCCAAGGGGCGTGGTATTTAATTATCCCAAGTTTTCGAATCGACCCTACCGGGGCCTTCCCAAAGGCGTACCCTCTGATTATTTACATTACTGTTTTGAACCGGAGGAGCTGGAAGAACCCTTAAAGTCCCAAGTCTTAAAAGAAAAGAAGCGTAAAGTGCTGATTTCCTTCGGAACTTTCCTATCCGAGCGTAAAGATGTTCTGGAGGTTCTGATTCGCGGCTTTTCAAGCCATGAGGATGCCTGGCATATCTACGTTGCCACCGGCGGAAATGAGGGGTTTTTTAGGAAGTTTTCCCCGGAGTTCATAACCCAAGCCTCTTTTTTGCCCCAAAAAGCGTTGATCCCCCATATGGATCTGATTATCCATCATGGGGGTGCCAACAGTTTTACGGAAAGTCTATATTACGGCAAGCCGATGATTATTCTGCCCTTTTCCAGCGATCAGTTTGCGGTGGCCTATGATGTAGAAAATAACCGCATTGGAGAAGTATTGGATCCGAATCACATCGCAAGAAAGACCCTCCATCAGGCAATCGGGAAACTTCACGCCAAAGAAGTCGGTGAGAGTCTTCACTACTGGCAAGAAAAGAGTCGTGAAAAAGGGCCCTTAAAGGGAGCCCGGTGGATTATGAACCGGTAACACCTTCCTTAATCCACAAACTCCAAAGTGTCCATAAGCTCGTTTACCTGATCGATCATACCTTCAAAACGATCCGGTTCACTAAAAAAATACAATCGAAAAACCAGACCTTCTTTCGCTACGATACTAATCTTTTGCCGCTGCTTTGTGGGGGTATCTTCCGTAAGATAAATTTGGATATTATCCAGTCGCTCCCGGGCCATGCTAAGAGCTCGCTCGGGTTCGGAACTGTCATCTTCGATCCCCTTCAGGATTTCCCGAAGTTCCTGTTCATAGTCGTTATTATTGGTGATTTCCCGGGTAAAACTCTTAGGATCTTGATCAGCAAGGAAGTTTTGGACCTCCTCATAATGGCTCAGATCTTCGGATAAAAGCTGATAAAGGGCTTCAGCAGTACCCTGCAAAGCTTCGATTTCCAGCTGAAGGGTCTTGCCTTCATAGCCGTCAACCGTCGTATCCTCATAGGAAATTCGGGTAATATAGTCTTCATTTTCCGCCGCACTAAGCCCTTCGGCAAACTCGTCGGCAATTTGGGCTTCAAAATCCTCTTCTGTTTCCAAGCCGGAGATTTCCTCCGTTTGCAATATGAAGTCATAGCCCAGGCCCCGCCCGATACTGACCAGATTGAGACCGGCGGAGCTGGATCCGCTGACCAGCCAGTCTTCAGGATGTTCAAAGGTGATATAATCGTCTTCATAGGTGGTGTAGGCCGGTTCTCCTTCAGAGTCCTGGCCAGGGTCCTGTTCTCCGTTTGTGGGATCATCCTCGGAACAGGCAACCATCATACTGAGGGTTAAGCCGATAAATAGTAGAAGTATCAATTTTTTATTCATAGGTAAAGCCTCCTTCATATAATTCAGATGATCTTATTTTATCGTAATCCCTAAGGGAAGTCTAGGAAACATCAAGGCTTTTTACATCCTGATTAAACAAGGGCCGGAGAAATCGTAAAAGAAAAAGCTGAAAGAAAACTTGAAAAAAACGTTAGAAAGGTTATATAAATGGGGTATATAGGGTATAATGGCAAAGTAAATAGATAAAAGGAGGATTTTTTATGATACCAACACCACATATTGAGGCGAAGGATAAAAGTGAAATTGCAAATACCGTATTGATGCCGGGAGATCCCCTCAGGGCAAAATTTATTGCGGATACCTTTTTAGAAGAGGTAAAGCAGTTTAACGGAGTACGGAATGTCTTAGGGTATACCGGAACCTATAAAGGGCGAAAAATTTCGGTTATGGCCAGCGGTATGGGTATGCCGAGCATCGGAATTTATTCTTATGAGTTATACAACTTTTATGATGTGGAAAACATCATTCGAATCGGGTCCTGTGGAGCTTATACGGAAAAGGTGAAGCTTTATGATGTAATCCTGGCGAAGGATGCCTGGAGTGAATCAAGTTATGCAAAAGTACAAGGCGGATATGAGAGTGATATTATTGAAGGTACCGAAGCATTGAATCAAAGACTTGATAAATATGCAAAAGATTTGGATATTCCCATGCACACTGAAAGAATTCACTCTTCCGATGTATTCTATCGGGAAAATTTTGAAGAGTACAAGGAAATCTATCAAAAGCACGGTTGTGTAGGGGTAGAGATGGAGGCTTTCGCCCTGTTTCATAATGCCAAGGTATTAGGCAAGCAGGCGGCGTGTTTACTGACGGTCTCCGACAATTTAGCCACAAAAGAGGCGACAACTTCCGAGGAGCGACAAAATGCTTTTACGAATATGATGAAAATCGCTCTGGAAATGGCAGAGTAGATTCGGGAGATCGGAAGAG
>JBEPWR010000069.1:0-300 GCA_041642335.1 Eubacteriales bacterium | reverse complement strand
AAGTAAAAATAATCAATTGGTAATGTAACAATAATCGGCTCCCTTTTCATGTAGATCGATGAAAAATCTACTTCGTGAAAAGGGAGTGTTTTAAAATTTCGATCTCTCCGGTAGATATCACTGCTTATGGGTGATACAATAGGAAGGGTATTTATTAAGAAAGGACGGTACAAAAATGAGTGAAGTAAAGAAAACCTTGGATCAATGCCGTAAGCCTGAGGGAGAGAAGGGCAAGGAAATCGTGGAAAATATGAACAAAAATCATTATGAGGTTACCGGATGGGGGCTTCAGATGGTGCA
>JBEPWR010000068.1:0-7824 GCA_041642335.1 Eubacteriales bacterium | reverse complement strand
AATTCTTCTTCATAGGCCATTAAGTCTCCTTCACTGTGAAGTACCAACCGTATGATTTTAACCTTTTGAAGGGTTGGTACTATCTCAGCGATAGTGGAGAAAACAACCTTCTTTGCTTCATTCATCGGATAACCGAAAGCCCCTGTAGATATGGCCGGGAAAGCAATAGTGGCAATATCATGGTCTTCGGCAATTTCTAGAGCTTTCCGGTAACAGTCTCCAAGAAGCTGATCTTCCGGATGGTCCTGCCCATAAACGGGACCTAAACAATGGATTATATGCTTATTAGGCAAACCGTAGGCTGCGGTGATCACTGCTTCTCCCGGCTTCAGCGGGGCCAAGCTTTTCGTTTCCTTTTCAAGCTCTTCTCCCGCTTGGCGATGGATTGCTCCGGCAACGCCGCCTCCGCTTTTAAGCTCGGCATTAGCTGCGTTTACAATGGTTTCCATATCCTCTTGCTTGGTAATATCACCCTTAATACATTCAATGGTCACTTGGTTAATCGTTTTTTTCATTCGGGTCCTCCTTATTCTCAATGATTTGCTTCATCTGTACTACGGATTCCGTCTGCGGATTTTTTCGCCTCCGTCGGTCGAATAAACTTAATAAAATATATCCTATTACCAAAAACAAAATACCTGTTCCTACACTGATGAATTCTGCCAAATCTTCAAAGCCTGAATTCTCTCCAACCCAAAGGCCTACCAATACACCGATAATCATAAATACCATCGGAATAATATATACATAAAAAGCACTGCTGGAAAGTTTGGGTTCTTCAATCTCAACCAGCACCCTTTGTCCTTCTTTCGCTCCTAAATGGTTTTCAACTTCAACGAGTTGATCCTTGCCGGCACAAATGCTGCAAGAGTCACTACCTCAGCCGCAACCTCCCGATGGCGAAATTTCTACCATTGCCTTATTTGCTTGAACCGATGATACTTTTCCTATTGTTTCCATATTATAATCCACCTCCAATCATTTACTTCTGTTATGGTATCTCCATCCGTTTATTGTATAAACTAATGATTGAACAGATTTTTAATAAACTCCATAATCTTTCTTTTCTCTCCCCTTTGTTTAGTCCTGGCAGAGCTCTCTTTAGAAATTTTGGATTCTTTTTTTGAAACGTCTTTTTCTGAAAGGTCTTCTCCTGTATGCTTTTCTTGCTCCTCTTTACTCTTTATTTTAGATCCCATCTTTTTTTGTTTCTTTTCAGACTTTGCAACTTCCAGTACATGATCCAGACGATGCAGGTCGATGGGTTTGCTTAAGTAGCCATCCATTCCTGCTTCTTCACATTTTTTCTCATCTTCTCGCATTGCATAAGCAGTCATGGCAATGATTTTCGGTTGATGTCCTTTGATTTTCCGGATCCTCCTCGATGCTTCAAAACCGTCCATAACCGGCATTTGACAATCCATTAGAACCAGATCATAAGGCTTCTTTAGAACTTTATCCAAGACTTCTGCTCCATTGCTGGCAACATCGCAAACAGCCCCTTTTTTCTCCAGAAGCTCCACCATAATTTCCTGATTCATCTCTTGATCTTCTGCCACAAGAATCCGTAAATCTTCGAAAGCCTCTTCTTGATCATTTTCCTTATTGTCAGATCGACTTTGCTTACGGGACTTTTTTACAGATTTTGATGTGATTTCGTAAGGCAGGATTACTGTAAAGGTACTGCCTTCTCCATAAACACTCTTTACATCAATCGTCCCATCCATCAGCTCCACTAATGACCGCGTAATCCTTAGGCCAAGGCCCGTACCTCCATATAAGCGGGTATGACTCTGATCAATTTGCGAAAAAGATTGGAACAACTTATCCCTGTGGGATTCTTCAATACCGATTCCGGTATCCTGAATTTCAATGATCATCTTTATTTTTGAACCGTGCTTCTTCTCAACCTTAGCTCGGAGAATGATTTCTCCATCAGAAGTAAATTTTACCGCATTACTCAGAAGGTTGGCCAGTACTTGCCGAAGACGGGTGGGATCTCCCTTAACAAAGTTCGGTATGTTTGCATCCGTAACCATGTTTAAGGATAAATTTTTCATTTCCGCCTGCTGATAAAACATAGCAACGGCAGATTCGATAACCTCTTTAATATCGAAGGGAATGTGTTCGAGTTCCACTTTATTTGATTCAATCTTGGATAAGTCCAGGATATCATTCAGGATGTTCATCAAATTTTCCGAAGCATTTTGGACATGTTCAAGATAGCTTTGTTGCTGGCTCGACAGGTCCGTATCGGATAAAAGCTCTAAAAACCCGATAATTCCATTCATCGGTGTTCGGATTTCGTGACTCATATTTGCTAGGAATGTGGATTTAGCCTGGTTTGCCGCCTCCGCTTCTTTCTTCGCTCTTCGAAGATCCTTTTCAATCTTCTTACGCCGGGTGATATCAATATAGATCCCCCGCATTAAAAGCGGAGCACCGTCTTCCGTCCAACGAATAACCTTCCCCTTTTCTTCAATCCATACCCAATGACCTTTTTTATGCTTTCGCCGAATTTCTAAGGAATAATTTTCCTGTTCTTTTTGGATGATCCGATCAATTTCTTTTTCAACCTGCCCTAAATCTTCAGGATGAACAAAGGTTTTCCAGTTTTCCAGGCTTAAAGGGAGAAGTTCTTCCAAGGTAAATCCACTGATTTTTTCCAGGTTTTCGAAATATAATACCTCACCGGTTTGAATATTCCATTCCCATGTCCCGATATTCCCTGCTTCCAGGGTATCGGCAAGCCGTTGTTTTTCCCATCGAAGATGTTTTTTTGTATCGATCAAAAGAGTCTGGTCCACTAGATAACCCCGAATTTGCATAGGGTTTCCCTGATCATCCCGATCCACCTTGCTATAGTCATAAAACCATCGATACTTTCCTGTCTTGGTTTTAATCCGATAGAACAGTTCATAGGGATCCTGTCTCTTTTCCATATATTCTAAGGATTCGTGATTAATGCGATGAAGATCTTCCCGATGAATTAGATCTTGGTAGTTAAAATTCGGTTTCATCATTTCTTCAGATGTATATCCTAAAATATCTTCAACGTTTTTCGACACGTATTTAATCATCCAATTCTTATCAGGAACCCAGGCAATAATAAAAACCGGCCCCGCAAAGAATAAATCCGCCTTTTCGTCGCTATGGTCAACCATTAAATCACCCCTTTACTGCCTGCATACAATTAACTGCTTTACTAGTATATTACCCTATCTTGATAAACTATATCCCTAAAACCGTATTTTTTGTAATGTTTTTTTCAGAATCCCAGGGTTATAATTTTTACTTTCGGGTATAAAGCAGGATATATTACCAGAAAGGAGAGATTAAATGAATCCTTATAAATGTACGGTTTGCGGTTATACCTACCATCCTATTAGAGGCGATAAGATTCGGGGAATTGACCCAGGTACAACATTTGATGATTTACCGGAGCATTGGCGATGCCCAACTTGCAATCATCCCAAAATGGCCTTTTCTGAATCAGCTTAATACTGATAAACGCTATGATTCTTGTTTTTATTACTCCTCTGTTTACTTTATCAGTATTTCGGGTATAAAAAGAATACAATTTATAAAGGAGTGATGCGCAATGGCCGATAAACAACCGGATACTAGTTGGGAAGAGTTCAAAGCGAAGGTGAAACAAATCTGGAGCAATCTTACTGAAGAAGAATTAAATGAAACCGAGGGCGATAAAGAAAAGGTATATGAAAAAATCGGTGAGAGATACGGAATATCTCGAAAGGAAATCGATCAGCGATTAAATGAACAGGACATATAAAATATTATAAACTATGGGAAAGGAGGAATATCATGGCTGATAAGAAGTTTAACAGTGATAAGGATACATTAGAGAAAAAAATTCTCCAGGAGTGGCCGGACCTAAGCGAAAAAGACTTAGGCGAGGTCCTGGGAAATCGTGACCGACTGGTCCAGAAATTGGTTCAGGATTACGGACTTTCCTATGAGGAGGCGGAGCGTAGACTTAATGAGATCGACAAATAAAATACTCACTCAAAAAACCACCTAACGGTGGTTTTTTTGGTTTAAGATTTTTATTCCACTAAACGTCTTATTCTCTCTGATCCGTTGAAGCCAGTTTCCGTTTGGTCTTGAGTTTCCATATTTTTTTACCGTGAATGAACAGTACTCGAGCGGTAGCAAACAACGGTACTACCAGAATCATCCCAATAAGACCTACTAGTCGGCCTGCAATAAGTATCAAAAATATAATGACCAAAGGATGCAGATGCAGTTTTTTCCCAATAATCTGAGGAGCAATCAGGTTGCTTTCGATCTGTTGTATAATGATGATTGCCAGCACCGTGAAAAGCGCCGTTATCGGCGATAAAAAGAGGGCAACGATCACTGCCGGGATACTGCCGATCCAGGGTCCGAAAAAGGGAATAATGTTTGTAAGCCCTGCAATTACCGCAAGCAGTAAGGCATAATCGAGACCGATGATTAAAAATGCGATAAGGCATAGAATCCCCACAAACAGACAAACCAGGCCCTGGCCTTGAATATAGGAACTAAGAGCGCGGTCCACATCGCCTAAAATGCTTCGTACTTCCCCCTGCTGCTTATGATGAAACATGGTAATAAAGCTTTCCTTAAATTTCTCGGAATCCTTTAGCACATAAAAAAGCAGGATCGGAAGCAGGATCAATGTGAAAACTGCGGATGCCAGGGAACCCAACAGACTGGCAATACCGCTTATTGCTCCCTGTCCCCAATTATTTAAGGTCTCAATTGCGGAATCGATGTAGCCTTCTACATTAAAAAACTCTTCCTGTTGTAGCTGGGTAATCCGACTGAATAAATCAATTTCCAACATCCATTCCTGAATGCCCTCCACAATAAAGGGAATATTATTGGCAAGGCTCATAATCTGAGATTGCAGCACCGGACCGAGTAAAGCCAAGGCCACAATAACAACCCCTGTCAGCACCAGATAGGTTAGTAGAATGGATATTTCCCTTGAGGTTTTTTTATTCAACAAATTTACCAACGGCCGCAGAAGATAAAATAAAAGGCCTGCTAGAATCAAAGGGATAAACAGGGTTTGAAAGGCTACCCGAAAAGGATTAAACACCCAGTCGATCAGACTTCCTATGTAAATAATTAAAAATAGCAGTAGGACATTTTTTCCGATACGATAAAACTTTTCCATCATCCTTCTAAGCCTCCTTGGATTAACAATCTATTTTCATTTTAACGTAAAATCCATAATTTTAATACTGTTAATTAAGTACTTATGTGGTTATTTCATAAAAAAACGCCTTACGGCGTTATATATCCGGCTATATTCGGATTTTATCGATGATATTCCTCGTATTCCGGCTTTGGTGAGGTGGCGGCGCTAATAAAGGCGAGAAACGGAAAGATTGCAGTAAGCAGTAAGATCTCCGTATAACCTCCGAAATAGTCAAAGGCAAATCCGAAGGGCAGGGGCCCTGCAGCGGAACCGATCACCATAGCCATCATCGTAAAGCCCTTAATGCTTCCGAGGTAGGTTCGTCCAAAGTAATTCGGCCAAATCATATTATTGGTAATGGCGAAATATCCGTTAACCCCACCCCAAAGAACGCCGAGGGCAATCATCATGGGTATGGTCGACAGATTAAAATATCCTATGGCTAAAAACCCGAGGAGAATTACAATGAATCCCAGAAAGGTTATGGAAAGAATCTTGTGATCCTTAAAACGATCTCCGACCACACCGGCGATGAAATTATTAACAAATTGGGATACCGCATAGACGCTAAGGGCGGAGGCTGCAATCATCGGTGCATTCGCTTCGGAGTATCCCAAGTACTCGACGATCGAAGCCAGGTGGAATGTTATACCGGTATTCAGGGCTGCGGGTACCGTTACACAAAAAAGCAAGGCCCAGAAAGCCCGGGTTTTCATGGCTTCCTTTAATGTCCAGGATTGTTCCCTGTGATGGTCCTTAGCGGTTACCGCTTTCGGATCAAATACTTCTCCGTCCGGTAGCGCCCCGATATCCTCCGGACGGTTTCTTACAAACAGAAGCGCAATCGGAAGCATAACGGCAAGCAGCAGAATTCCCCACAGCTGCCATCCGGTTCGCCACCCATAATTCAGAATAATCCATGTGTTTAACGGCGGCAATACAAAAGAGCCTGCCACTGCACCAATGGCCATTAAGCTCAGAGCCCTACCCCGCATTTTATAGAACCACTGAGGAATCAAAGTTGTCGCGGTTAAGGTCATAGACCCTTGACCTAATAGTCTTATGGCGAAAAATCCGAGTAGCAGCATCCAGGGTGCGGAAACCCGGATCATCCAAAAACAGGCAAGGGAAAACAGCGTAATTACCACCGGCATGACCTTTCGGTGACCTTTCAGGTCCACCAGTTTTCCCACAAAGGATATTAATAGCCCTGCACCTAAAGTACCTAAGGAATAAAAACTAGAAACATAGGATCTGCCCCATCCAAACTCATCAATATAAGAATCGATAAAGACCGATACCGAATAGGTTTGTCCGGGGCCTGAAAAGAATACCGCCAGTATACTGACAAGGACAATTACCCAACCATAAAAAAAAGGCACTCGGTCTGCCAATTTATGTTCTTTATGTACCACTTCCTGTTCACTCATGCTATCTGCCCTCCTTTTTTCATCACTTATCGTATTCATTATAAATTATTTCGAGTGCGGAAACAACTTAAATTATCATTTCCCGGATAATTCTTGAAAAAAGACTCCTCCCCGGAGCCTTTATTTGCTTTATTTCATTTCTTTTGATTATGCACTGAGAAAGCGTTCCTTTTTTTGCTGAAATATTTTTTGCAGCAAGGAGTTTCGGTGCTCTTTCTCAAAAATCGACAGCGTATGCATCCCTCGGGTAATGGCTACATATAAGAGCTTAATATCGATTGGATTCTGTTCATAATAACTGTTCTGATTGCATATGATTACACTGTCAAATTCCAAGCCCTTGGCTAGATAAGACGGAACGATGGTTACCCCAGATCCGTAGCTCTTTTGATCGTCTTTTAATACGGTGGCGCCGATGGTTTTCGGAAGCTTTCTTTTTAGATCCATACTCTCTTCCCGGTCCTTACAAATCACCGCAATCGATTGTCGACCGTTATGCTGAAGCTTTTGTATCTCCTCCGCCACATCCTGAATCATGCTTTTTTCTTCTTGATAGAAAGCGAACTTCGGCACTTCTCCATGACGAATTACCGGCTGGGCTTTTTTCACCTCGTGATTTTCCAGGAAGTCGATCACTTCATTGGCGAGATTCATAATTTCAATGGTCGTACGATAACTTTGGGTAAGCTCCATATAAGTGGGTTTTTCGTCTACAAAAACCTCTTCCATCAGCTCAGACCACTTATCAATGCTTCGGTAACTGTGAATTCCCTGGGACAGATCCCCAAGCAACGTGAATTTGTCGGTTTTCAGTAGTTCTTTTAAAACTTTAATCTCCAACAAACTAAAGTCCTGGGCTTCGTCAATTACGATATTGCCCACGGTAATGTCTTCTATAAAGCCGAATAATGCTTTTTTCAGATAGGCCATGGGAGCCAGGTCTTCGAGCTCTAACTGATTATTTTGCAGAGTCTGTTGGTGATATTCTTTGAAATATTCTTTTCGTTTACCATTTTCTCCGGACCATAAATTTTCCTGAACGAAAATCCCCTCCAGATTAAAATCCTGATAGATTTTATAAAGATCCTTCTTTAAGAACTTCACGGTGTAATCCTTTACCAAAGTTTTTGCCTGCTTTTCCACAGCCTTTAACTTAGCATCTCTTTCATCCATTAAGGGAAGCGT
>JBEPWR010000067.1:0-7901 GCA_041642335.1 Eubacteriales bacterium | reverse complement strand
CGGAGAAGTATCAGCCCATGGGCGGGGAAAGTTTTGATGAAATCCTCAGTCGGGTGGAAAGAGGATTGAAGGTGATCGCTGAGGATACGGAAAAAGAAGAGCAGGGGGAAAAAGAAATTAATGTTTTGTTAGTGGCCCACGCAGTTGTGATTAAAAGCATTTATGCCTTGGTTAAAAATCTTCCCCTAGTCGAATTTTGGAATCCTCCCTTTATGCACGGCACCAATCTTACGATTTTAGAGATCAAAGAAGGCGGCAGAGAATTTTTATTGGAAGGTGATATCAGTCATCTGCAAGGCTGAGTAGCCTTCATGGTAAGATTGTAATCGAGTAAATAAGAAAAGGAACAGAATCCGATAAGATTCTGTTCCTTTTTTTCTAACTTATTAATTTCTTCTAACTCATTAATTTCTCCAGTTCGTCCACAGCCGCTCTAAAGTTCTTTAAGGCATTGGAAACGGGATCCTTGGTTGTCATATCCGCTCCCGCCTTTTGTAAGATATTAATCGGATAGTCCTTGGAACCGCTGGATAAAAACTCTAAATACCGATCCACAGCAGGTTTGCCTTCTTTTAATATCTGATCGGAAAGGGCGATGGCTGCAGAAAAGCCGGTAGCGTATTGATAAACGTAGAAATTATAATACATATGGGGAATTCTCGACCATTCATATTTAATTTCCTCATCGATGACCACACTGGGGCCGAAATACTTTTGGTTCAGTTTAAGATAATGATCACATAAGAACTCGTTGGTTAAGGCGCCGCCTTCTTCCACCCGTTGGTGAATATCCCGTTCAAATTCCGCAAACATGGTTTGACGGAAGATGGTTCCCCTAAACTGCTCGAGATAGTGATTTAGGATATACTTTCTTTTTTCCTTATCCTCAATGGTTTTCAGCAAATAATCATTCAGTAAGGCCTCGTTCGTTGTGGAGGCCACCTCGGCCACAAAGATGGAATAGTTGCCGTATACATAGGGCTGGGCCTGTCTGGTAAGATAGCTATGCATGGAATGGCCCAACTCATGAGCCAGGGTAAACATGGAATTCATATTGTCCTTGTGATTAAGCAGAATATAAGGGCGGGAATCATAGGTTCCGGCGGAATAGGCTCCGGAGCGCTTTCCTTCGCTTTCATAGACATCAATCCACCGTTCATCAAAAGCGGAACGAATGGTTTTCTGATAGGCCTCTCCTAAGGGAGCCAGGGCTTCCGTGACCATGGTACTTGCCTCATCATAGCTGATGGGAAAATCGACATTCGATACGATCGGAGTGTAAATATCATACAGATGAAGTTCATCAACCCCAAGGACTTTCTTACGCAGCTCCATATACTTGTAGAAACTGTCCAGATTATTATTGACCGCTTCAATAAGCTGATCGGGAACCGTCACGGGAATATTATGCTGAAAAAGTGCGGCTTCCCGGGCCGAAGAATAGTTTCGCATTTTACTGAAGAAAATATTTTTATTTACCTCACTTTGCAGCAGGCTTGACAGGGTATTGATATGGCCTTCATAGACCCGGTAATACTTTTCAAAGGCATCTTTTCGAAGAACAGGGTCCTTAGACATTAGCAAGGAGACATAAGAGCCGTTGGTTAAACTGTGGGCATCTCCCTTGGAATCCACGGCATCCTCAAAGGACATATCCGCGTTTAACAGCATTCCGTAGGCGTTGCCCGGGGCCTCTCCCAGTTCCCCCACCTGGGCTAAGACCGATTCCATCTCTTCCGAGAGAATATGGGGCTTTTTTCGAAGCAGATCTGAAAAATACTTTTTATAGTGCTTAAGCTTTGGATGGTCCAAAAGTTTTTCCATGGTTTTTTCGTCGGCCTCAAGCAGCTCCGGAATAAAGAAGGCGTTTTCCTTTTGAATTTCCGTGGCCAGTTTTTCCGAACGGGATACCATTCCCTGGTACTTGCTGTCTTTGGTATTCTCATCCATTTTTAAACGGGCGTAAGTAACCAGATTGATCAGTCTTCGACTAAGGCTTTCGTAGCTCTCAAGGGCTTCGAGCAGGGTCTCACTGCTTTCCAAAAGGCGCCCTTTGAAGTGCAAAAAGGATTTGGACTCTTCTTTGAGTTTCATAAAGGCCGCCTCCCATGCTTCATCGGAAACGAAGAGATCACTTAGATCCCAAATGTATTTCTTGTCGATTGATTCGCGTTTCATGGACTCACTCCTTATATTTTATTTATACGTATTATAATTTTATCATGTATAAAGAAAAGTTTCCACAATTTTTCGACTTTTAGCGCCTAAGTCTTGCGGATACTGAGCTTTGATAAAATGTTTGAAAATTAAGATGCATTATCCTACGTCCTATGATAGAATTATTTAGAAAGTTTGGACGATTAGCTATAGTATAAAATAGAATTTAGGAGGCGATACGTCTATGAAGGAAGAGATGGATGAAGGGAGAGAAACCCTGGAGAAAAGTGAAGGACTGGAACCGGATCAGGAATCATTCGATGAGCAGGAATCATTCGATGAGCAGGAATTATCCGAGGATCAAGCTCTCGGTGGTGAAGAGCCTACGGAAGATACATATGAAAGTGATTATGATGACCCTCTACATACGGAGCGTGAAGAAGAGGTAAATACTAAGAGCAAAGAAAATCCTTCGAATTTCAGTTTGAAAATCGGGACCAAAATTGCCCTGGGCTTTTTACTGGTTATTTTGATTTTCGGTTTTGTATCCGCCCGAACCTGGTTGGCCTTTGATGATTTGGAAGAAGCGATTTTGGATGCCAACGGGGCAGCCCAGCAATATAACAGGGTAACACAGATGGATGCGGAACTTCGAAAACAATACGGGTATGTTTTCGAATATGCCAACCTTCAGCGAAGTGATACCTTGGAGAATTATGAGGAATCCTCTGAGCATTTTGAAGAACTCTTTGCCGGGATTTCTGAAGAAACGGAAGAGCCGGAGGCCGTCGAGGCCTTGGATCGAATCAGAATTTTAAAGGATAGTATGGATTCGGTACTTTACGAGAGTATTGTTCCGAGCATCGGCACCGATGGTGAACAGTTTATGGACCGGAGACTCCGAAATGTGGAGAGTAGAATCCGTTATATCGGGGAGTCCTTTGATGTCATAAGTGCCCATACCGAACAGCAGACACAAACCATTATTGAAGATGCGGAAACGCTTATCGCTGATGAAAAAAGTGAATTGATAATTTTCTTAGGAATCGCCCTGGCGGTTGCCCTAGTAGTGACGGTTATTCTTTCCAGAGGGATTTCCAAACCCCTTAAAGAACTTCAAAAAGAGGCGGATCGGGTATCTGAAGGGGATTTGACCCTGGAATTCAACGGAAAACAAGGGACCGATGAAATTGGAGAGCTGTCCAGATCCTTTGGGAAAATGAGTCAGAATCTTAAAGTATTAATTGCTTCCGTAAAGGAAGCCTCAGGAAAGGCGACCCAGTCCTCGGAGGTTTTAATGGAAACAGCCAAACAGTCCTCCGGGGCGTCGGAAGATCTGTCCAAAACCATTCAGGAAATTGCGGAAACCGCAGATAATCAGGCGCAAAACACCACTGAAGGAACACAAAAGATCAATGAAATGGCATCAACCATTGAGGATGTTTCCAAAAGTACGGAGAGTCTAAGAATGTCCACGGAGAATGCTAACCGATTAAGAGCTCAGGGGGTGGAAGTGGTGGAGAATCTTTCCGACAAAACCCAAAGAATTAACCAGGTTACCTCCGATGTCTCAAAGATTATCCAGGAGACTGATGGGAGTACGGAAAAAATCAATAAAGCCAGTATTGTTATCCAGTCCATCTCGGAACAAACCGGACTGTTGGCCTTAAATGCCGCCATTGAGTCCGCCAGAGCGGGAGAAGCCGGCAGAGGTTTTGCCGTGGTTGCGGAAGAGATTCGAAAACTCGCAGACCAGGCCTCCGACTCCACGAAGGAAATTGAGGACATTGTAAAGGGATTGAAAGAACAATCCCATATTGCCGTTCGGGATATGAAAAACCTGGAGGGCACCATCGGTGAGCAGGGACAAGCCGTAAAGGAAACCCAGGATATTTTTCAGGATTTATCCAATGCCATTAACATGACAAAGAAAGAAACCGATGGAGTCGAAAACTATGTACAGATCATGTTGGATAAGAAAGGGGAAATTGTGGATGTAATCAATCAACTGGCATCCATCGCCGAGGAAAATGCAGCCAGTACGGAAGAAGCCTCCGCAGCCACCGAAGAACAGACTGCTTCCCTCGAGGAGATTCAAAGTGCTTCGGAGCAGCTGACCAATCTTTCCTATGAATTAATGGAGGTTGTGGAACAGTTTAAGGTAAAAAACTAAGGGGTATTCCTTACAACTCAGGAATCCACAAAGGATCAGGCCTATGAATTCTTATTCGGCCGGGTCCTTTTATTTTTGTAGCAAAACGTTTAAGTGAAAAAAACCAAGGTATATACTATAGAAGAGACAATACAATCGATAAGGAGTGATAGGATGGGAATTATTGCATGGATTATCTTTGGCGCTTTGGCAGGCTGGATTGCCAGTGGAATCACCGGGGATAATAAAAAGATGGGCTGCGGAATGAATATCGTAATCGGAATCGTCGGAGCCTCTATTGGTGGACTGGTATTTAATTTGATCGGCGGTGCCGGTGTTACGGGTTTTAATCTATGGAGTCTGTTTGTAGCCGTGGTCGGCGCGGTTATTTTGCTTAGTATTATTAATGCCCTCAGAAGATAAATCCCAGGCGAGGAAAAACCACTTTTATTTTAACAAAAAAGTGGTTTTTTCTCGCAGAAAAAGATTGACGTAGGGAAGAACATTCGGTAAGATGAAAGAGCTTATTTAGGAAAGCGAAATACATAGAAAGCGTAAAGGTAACGCCCATGAGTGCAAAAAATACTTTTCTTGAAAGAATCCGGGATGTTCAAAACTTTCCGAGAAACATCCGGCTGATTTTCGCTGTGATCCTGCTAAATAACATTGCAAAGGGCATGTTTATGACCCTTTACAATTTATATCTTCAGGAAATCGGTTTCAGTGCCAGCTTTATGGGGGAACTGATCTCCATGACCGCTCTGGCCAGTGCGATTTTTCTGGTGCCTATCGGTTTTTTGAGTGACAAAATCGGCCGAAAGAAAACCATGATTATCGGAATTATTTTTGCGGATATTTTTCAAAT
The DNA here is from genome assembly GCA_041642335.1 of Eubacteriales bacterium. GTDB lineage: Bacteria > Bacillota > Clostridia > Peptostreptococcales > T1SED10-28 > Isachenkonia. The sequence continues at coordinate 2,727 of JBEPWR010000067.1, read as the reverse complement.
ACTCCGAGCGATCATCTTAAGCAGCAATACCCTGGTCTTATTAAGTTTTTTGCTTGGGGGACTGAACTCCTTTTTTATGGTAGCAAACGCTCCCTTTCTGATTGAGAATTCTTCGAAATCCATCCGGATGAAAGTATTCAGCATGAACTTTGCGTTGATGATTTTCTCATCCATGCTGGGAAATATTATTGGCGGGCTGACACCGGATCTATTAACGAATCTTTTATCAATGGATGTGGCTCAGGCCCAGCGAACGACCTTGATTGTATCCACGCTGCTGAGCTTACTGGCATTAATTCCTCTGTGGAAAATTAAAGAGCCGGAAAAAGTTATTGAAAAGGGAAAAGAGAATCTGTTAAAAAGTCTGAAAAACATTAAAAACAGTACCATAATCCTGAAATTTATCTTTGCCAATGCCTTAGTGGGATTTGGGGCCGGTCTTTTTGTGCCCTTTTCCAATTTGTATTTTGAAAATCAATTTCAGTTGCCCACCTCAACGATCGGACTTATTATGTCATTGGGACAGGCCAGTACGGTGATTGCCATCATGCTGGGCCCTTTTTTAAGTGCCCGCTTCGGCAGGGTGAAAACCGTGTTTTATTTGCAAATTCTGTCGGTCCCCTTTATGCTGGTTTTGGGTGATACCCAAATTCTTTTTCTGGCAATTTTTGCCTTCCTAATACGTCAGGCAATTATGAATGCCAGTAATCCCATTACTTCCGCAGTAATGCTGGAGGAGGTGCCGGAAAATTTAAAGGGAATTACCAACAGCCTGAATCAGATGGTTTTTCAATTGGGATGGACGGTTTGTGGCCGTTTGAGTGGTGTTATTATCGATCATTACGGATATGATTTGATTTTTTATCTGGCGGGAGGACTTTATGCGACATCCGCAATCTACTATTACTGGATGTTTAGGCACATCGACAAACGAAATCCCGTGCCCGGGGCTGCCAAAGCCAAAGCGGCATAAAATCCGGGAAGAATGGAATAAGCTAAACCACGGGCCCAAACGTAAGAAAACCTCGGAGAAACTCCAAGGTTTTTTATGTTAGGAATTATGATGTTTTGAGTAGAATTCTACAAAATTTTTCGTCTTGAAGCTGTCAAGGTCGGAAAGATCCTTGTGGATCTTCTTGAAAAAACAGCTGGGGATTTCATCAAGCTGAAGATTTTTTTGAATACAGGGGTCGCATCCCAGTTCATGATTCGTGGGATGAAGATCACAGCTTGTATCTTCACAGGTACAAAAACGTTTCGCAGTTTTCATAGAAGCTCCTTTCATAAAAACAATGGCGCACCTGAGAGGACTTGAACCTCCGACCTGCGGTTTAGGAAACCGTTGCTCTATCCAACTGAGCTACAGGTGCGAATAACTACAATATAGAATATTTGAAAAATGGTATTTTGTCAAGAGGCAGCGGGAGAAATGGAGTTTTTAGAGAAATAGGTTTAGAATTTTGAAAAAGATGGTATAATAAAGTAGTCGAAACCTCGACGTTTTAGTATATCAACAAATCAGCAAATCCTTAGAGGGGGCCGTTTCATGAACGAGTTAGTGTATCTTTCTATCTTCCTGGGATTTATTTTATTACTTGGGATAATAGAACGAATACGATTACAAGGAAGCATCAAAAGAATCCCCAGACGAATTCTCGTTAACGGGATACGGGGAAAATCCACCGTAACAAGACTTTTAATGGGGATCCTAAGAGAGAATCATCAAAAAGTAGCAGGAAAAACCACCGGGACTATGCCCAGGCTTTTTTATTGGGATCAGGAAGAGGAAATTGAAATTATCAGAAGTTTGCAGGGACCCAATATTTCTGAACAGAAATGGGTCATGAAGGAAGTTGCAAAGAAAAAAGTGGATGCATTAGTAACGGAATGCATGGCTGTAAATCCCGAGTACCAATCAATTTTCCAAAAACGTTTTGTACAGGCCAATATTACGGTAATTACAAACGTTATCGAAGATCATTTGGATGTTATGGGGCCGACGCTCGATCAGGTGGCGGAAGCCTTTAGTGAAACCATTCCTCATAATGGCTATCTGGTCATGGCTCCGAATGCCTATGAAGAATATTACCGTAAAAAGGCAAAGGCGAGAAATTCCAAAGTGATTATTGCAGATCCTAACACGGTAACACAAAAAGATCTGAAACGATTCTCCTATATGATGTTTCCGGAAAATGTAGCTATTGGTTATGCATTAGCGGATCTATGGGGTATTAGCCGAAGTAGGGCTTTAAGAGGCATGGTTCATGCTCCTGTGGACCCCGGTGCGCTAATTGTAAAGACCTTTGGGGACAGAAAACAACCCAATTACTTTTTTAACGGTTTTGCCGCAAATGACGCAACCTCTACAATAAATATCTGGGAAAGAATTCACGAAGAATACCCTTTCCTACAAAAAAAGATCATTGTTATGAACTGCCGGGAGGATCGTGTAGACCGGACGATTCAGTTTGCCACAGAAGTACTGCCCCACTTTACGGTGGATTATTTAATTGTCACAGGAAAAACTGTACGTCCCATTGTTGAAGCTTTTAGAGAAAATAAAATACCCGCCGGAGAGTTGATTAACCTTGAGCATAAAGCGCCTGAAGAATTGATGGAATTTTTAAGTTCTTTTTCGGAAAATACCATGGTTTATGGGATTGGGAATATCCACGGGGGTGGGGAGGAAATTGTTCATGCCATAGAAAGTATAAGGGACTATGAAGG
>JBEPWR010000066.1:0-7914 GCA_041642335.1 Eubacteriales bacterium | reverse complement strand
GAGGGGAATTGCTTCGAAATCCCTGGGGAATGGTTTCCCTTGTGGATCTGTATGTAGGCTTTATCCTGTTTTCCATTTGGATAGTTCTGCGAGAGGAAAGCCTTGGAGCCATGGTAATTTGGATTGCACTGATGATGATCTTGGGTTTTTTTATCGGAAGCGTCTATGTTCTGAAAGCTGCCTATGAAAGCAAGGGTGATAAACAGGTATTTCTTATAGGTCGAAAAACGTAAAGAAAAACGGGGTTTTTCAGAAAACCCCGTTTTTTTGATTCTGGGACTAATTTTCAAGTAAATCCGGTCTGATTTTTGATAAAAAGCGAATAATCAAGGCAGTTACGGCAGCCTCGAAAGCCACTCCAACGACTAGTATGGTAATCAGTGCAGTCCAGCCGCTGAGAGCAAAATAGTTCAGATTTTGAACGGTCTCCACAAAAGTCTCATCACCGTGGTCATGATCTTCTTCCTCGTCGTGTTCCTCGTCGTGTTCCTCGTCATGTTCCTCGTCGTGTTCCTCGTCCTCATCATGGTAATCTTCCGCATCTTCGGAAATACTGTCATGGGGCAATGCTTCCGGCAACCCGATCGTAGCGCCGACAATTCCAACCATCATGGTCATGGAAATCAGTAAAGCAACAACCGTGGCCACCGCCGCACTTTTGGTGGGACTGAAGTTCTTCATAAAGGTTTTAAAAAGGAAATAGCCGACAAGCACTTCGGTACCAATAACCACGGTGTTGATTCCGACAATGGTAATGCCCCCATGACCGAACAGGGCTAGGATCACATTAACCGTAAAAACCACCAGAATTCCGATACTCGGACCCACCAGAATTCCAACCAGAACCGCTAAGCTAAAATGCAACGGGAGGAATCCTAAGGGTACGGACATGCCCACAAGCATGATTGCAGCCGACATCCCCGCTAAGGGTATTTTTGTGCCCATGTCCTGCTTTCCAATTTTATTAACCAGTAGAAAAATCATCACTGCGGTAAGTATGTAGCCTGAGATCCACCAAAGGCTAGGAATAATACCGTCCGGTATATGAATATGACTCATTTTATACACTCCTTTAACAGTTTTTAAATGCAATTGGTTTGCATTTGCAATTATTTATAGTATAATCGGGGAACGGTTTTTTGTCAATTGAATTGTGGAAAAGGGATAAAAAAAGCAAAAAAACTGAGCCGATCAGTCTTTTTGCTAATTCCTAAGCTGTGAAATTTTTCTTATGGGGTGCAGTCTCTTAAGACTTTGGGTGTCTTTTACGAAAGCGAATAAAAAGGGTTTTGATAAACAAAAAAAGCAAAACCACACCGGGAATGATTAAATAATCCCTTAGGGCGGTGAATATAATTTCATTGTTTAGGGAGAAGGTTGCTCCTTCGAATGTGCTAAGGATCCCATAGGCAACGGAGATGGTAATCAGGTACATTACCGTGCCCAAAATGAGATAGGGTTTACTTTTTTTGATCTCTTCTTTAAAACTTTGTCCGAAACTTTGACGGTATTCCATCGGTATCATCCTCCATAGTTACTAGTTCAATTGCATTCATTGTATTAAAGATTCCTAAATATTACAAGGAAAATCCGAGGATTTGTTGAAACGGAAAAGCTGTCCGGCCCCTTCTCCATGATACATCAGTGAAACATTTTGCTGGTATGCTCCTAGTATACAGTAGCTATCCGTGAACGTAGATTCGCTACAAATGACCGTTAGTAAAGCGGTAAGGGGAAAAGTATGGATTGAGGGGATAATATGAACGGAAAGAGTCGATATTTATTAAAATTGGGTTTACTGATGAGTGTGCCCATAATTTTAAGTGAATATTTATTTCGTACAAGCATTACAGCAGTTCTGCGTTGGATGGTTGGGAATCCACTGATTTTTCTGGTAAATCTCTCCTTCCTCGTTGGAATTACCTTATTACTGGGATTTCTTTTTGGGAAACTATACCGAAGCATTTGGTTTGTTTTGATCTTGAGCATCATTCTCGGGGTTCTAAACGGCAATAAAATCAATCTGAGGAGTGTACCCTTTCAGCCAAAGGATCTTTTTTTGGTGCGGGAATTTTTAGTTTTAACACCCACATTATTAACGCCCAGGTATATAAGTATTGTGCTCTTAGGCGGACCCTTGCTATACGGTGCATATCGATTAATGAAGAAATGGTTTGGCGAGCAGTCCTATAAAGATATTAAAACCAGTGCGATTTCCACCGTAATCATCTGCTTAGCCTTATTTTTGATTGGAGAGGGACTCTACGGGGAAGACTACGGACCCTGGAAGCTCGGCTTTATCTATTCTCTGCCAAGAGCCATGGTGGAGGAAGACCCGGATACCTCCATGGGGTGGGAAGATCTGGAGGAAGAGCTGGTGGATGAAGAGCCATCCGAGGAAAGCTCGGAAAAACCGGAATTAAAGGATCAGGATCCCAATGTTATTATCATCATGAGTGAGTCCTTTTGGGATATTAATCATCTTGATGCCGAGTTTTCTCCGAATCCTATTCAGAACTTCGACAGTTTAAAAGAGGAGAGCATCCATGGAGAGATCTATACACCGGTATTTGGCGGAGGAACGGCAAATATGGAATTCGAAGTATTAACGGGAATCAGTCTTAAAACTTATCCCGCGGATTGGCATATCGTTTATCGAAATAACCTGGAGGATCCGGTGCCTTCCCTGGCTTCAATTTTTAATGAGCAGGGATACAATACCCAGGCACTGCACCCTTACCATCACTGGTACTATCGACGGGATGAAGTGTATCAGCTCTTTGGATTTGATAATTTTACCGCCATAGAGGAAATGGAAGGCAGCCCGACCATTGGACCATATGTGTCGGATGAATACGTGACCGATGAGATTATCCGGCAGATAGATGAATCCGAGGATCCCCTGTTTAACTTTACGGTAACGATGCAAAATCATGGTCCTTATAAAAAATTACGAAATGAGCCGATCATTGATATCCAGAACAACCTGGAACAGGAACAGGAAACCATGTTGCAGACCTATGCCGACGGACTTTATTATTCGGACCAGGCATTAAAAAAACTCGTGGACTATCTGAAGGACTCGGATGAACCGACCCTCTTGCTGTTTTTCGGAGATCACCTGCCAATGATGGGGGATAATTATCATCTTTACCGGGAGTTGGGTTTTATCGGGAAGGATGAGGAGCCGGAAGCCTTGCAGGATGATCTGCGATTGTATTCCGTACCCTATATTCTCTGGGCAAACTACTCCCTGGAAGAAGAAAAACTCCCGTTAAAAAATGCTACCTCCTTACCGCTGATGGTGTTAGATCAAGCGGGCATTGAAAAGCCGGTACATCTTCAGATTGTGGAGGAAATACATGATCGTGCGCCCTTAATTCAAAATATGCAGTATACCGATGAAAATGGGGAAATTTATTCTCAGGAGAGCCGGGAGTATCAGGAGATCATGGAAATGTATAGAACCCTTAAAAAACAGGTGGCGGAGCCACCGGAGAATCGTACGCCTGCCCGGTCTCTGAAAAATCTGTTCAGGCAAAAAAAATAGTGATATAAACAAAAATCTTAAAACCTATGGTGCCGGAAATAAAACCGGCACTTTTTTTCGTGGAATAAGGGAGAATGATTATTAAAATCATAGCCAAATTATACAATAGATGGTATAATTATACCATGGAAAAAAACTAAGGAGACGGTACTATGAAAATCAAAAAGAAAAAGACGATCCTGTTATTGGTTTTTGTGCTTTTATTAGGCTCAATATATATTCTGTTTGCTTCCATAGGCGATTCTGATAATCAGGACCTTGTTGAATCAAACCCGGACTACAATATTGAGGATTACCAGGTGGCAACCTTTGCCGGTGGGTGCTTCTGGTGCATGGAGCCTCCTTTTAGAAAGCTTTTCGGTGTTGTCGATGTGGTCTCCGGATATACGGGAGGCGACGTGAAAAATCCCACTTATGAGCAGGTTACCGCAGGAGGAACCGGTCATTTGGAGGCGGTACAGATTGTTTATGATGAAAACCGGATATCTTATGAATCCCTGCTGGAGGTTTATTGGAGACAGGTTAACCCAACCGATGATGGCGGACAGTTTGTGGATCGCGGAGAATCCTATACTTCCGCAATATTTTACCATAATGAAGAGCAAGAAGCATTGGCCGCAAGCTCAAAAGAATCCTTGGAAGAATCCGGCCGATATGATGAGGCCTTAGTAACACCAATCCGGGAAGCAAAGACCTTCTATCGGGCCGAGGAATACCATCAGAACTATGCGAATAAGAATCCTGTACGATATAAATTCTACACGAGAAATTCCGGGCGGGATGAATTTCTAGACGGAATCTGGGGGGAGGATCGGGTATTTGATGTTCCCCATAAAGTCAACGGTTTTGTAAAGCCTTCTGACGAGAAGCTACGGGAAAGGTTAACCGCCCTTCAATACCACGTTACCCAGGAGGACGGAACGGAGCCGGCCTTTGACAATGAGTACTGGGATAATAAGGAAGAGGGAATTTATGTGGACATCGTATCAGGAGAGCCGCTTTTCAGCTCTAAGGATATGTTTGATTCCAAAACCGGCTGGCCGAGTTTTACCCAACCATTGGTGGAAGAAAACATTGTCGAACGGGAGGATCGGGCATTCTTAATTGTTAGAACGGAGATAAGAAGTCTCCATGGGGATTCCCATCTGGGACATGTTTTTGAAGACGGACCGGAACCCACCGGTTTACGATATTGTATGAACTCCGCAGCCCTTCGGTTTATCCCGGCGGAAGACTTGGCAGAGGAAGGCTATGAAGAGTTTGAATCACAATTTACGGATTAAGGAAGATTGAACCATCTAGTTTCTTAGGTGGTTCTTTTTTTATGCTGATTCTAGTATAAATGGGGTATTTGGATTGCAGATCGATTATCCGGAAAAAAAGTTTTGGTTAAAAATATTATATTGCAGGAGTTTTTAAGAAATATCTTGAATAATATATAAGAGAATCAGTAAAATAAAAAACAGGGTAAATCTTGATAGGAGGACAAAAGGTGGATACATACTGCCGGAAAAATGCGATTAAGAAGAACGTGAGTATAAGTCCAAGAGAAAAGTCCATAACAATTTTTTTGTTTTTGTGGCTTATGCTATTAGGTAATTATAGTTATGCGGAAAATGAGGAAACCACCCTTCAGCTCCGTTGGGGCCACCAGTTCCAGTTCGCCGGATACTACGCGGCCTTATGGGAAGGATATTATGAAGAGGCAGGATTCGATGTACAGATTCTAAGCGGATTCGATGAGAAGGGAGAGGTGGTTTCTGCTCCGAAAGAAGTAGGAGAAGGCCGTGCGGATTTTGGGATCGGGGCATCGGATATCTTAACCTATCAGGAATCAGATTACGAATTTTCCGTAGTAGCCTCCATTTTCCAACGAAGTCCTGTGGAATTTTATCTATTGGAGAACACTGATTATCAGAGTTTAGTGGATCTTGTGGATCTGGATGTGGCGAGAAGAAAAAATGATTTGTTGGATATCGAACTACAGGCGATGCTGGTACAGGAAGGGATCGACCCGGAAGTCATCCCTCAGATTTCTGAGGATTATGATTTTACCATAGAGGACCTCACAACGGACCGTTTCGATGTCATTCCCGGCTACTTGGGCACGATCCCTTACCAGGCGGCATTACAGGGGATTGAGCTACGGTCCATAAAGCCTATTGATTATGGGATCGATTTTTACGGAGACAGTCTTTTTACCGACAGAGCATATGCTTTAGCCCATCCGGAACGGGTGGAAGCCTTCAGAAAAGCCAGTCTCAAAGGTTGGGAGTATGCACTGGAGAATCCCGATGAAATCATCGAAGAAATGATGCTTCACTTTCATCAGCCGGAAAGGATGTCATTAGAAGATTACCGTGGCTATAATCAGTTTCAAAAAGAGCAGGTTCTGGAATATACCTTGTATCCCGTCGTCGAACTTGGTAATATCAACCCCTATCGCTGGGAAGAGATGGAGAGAATGTTGGTGGAGCTGGATATGAAAGAGCAAAGAAATGATTTGAACCATTTTATTTTTGATTACCGTCAAATCATCGAGGCTCAAAGAGAACGGTTGATGAATATCCTGATTGCCGTCTCCATCGGCTTAAGTGCGGCGACGGTCATGTTTTTAATCTACTACATTACATCGAAAAAAACCATGGAAAAACTGCAGATCCTTGTTGCCGATGCCCTGCGGAAAAATCAAAAACAGGAAGGCATCATTTTGTATCAGTCCCGTCTGGCGGCTATGGGAGAGATGATCGGCCATATCGCCCATCAATGGCGGCAACCCTTAAATCAATTGAATCTGATGATTACCAACCTGGAGGAAGCCCATCAGGATCAGGAACTGGAAGCGGCTGAAATGAAAAGTTTTACGAATCGGTCTCAGCGTTTGATTTATAAAATGTCGGAAACCATTGATGACTTTCGCTACTTTTTTAAACCCCAGAAGGAAAAGGAAGTTTTTGATGTCAGGGTGTTAGTTCATACGACGGTGGAGCTGCTGAAGGATCGGCTTCGACTTAAAGATGTCTCCCTGGATATAGGAGAAGAATTTGCGCATAGGAATCTTGATTCTAAAAAGGCGTTTAAAGTAAAGGGGTATGGAAATTATTTTTCCCAGGGAATCTTCAATTTGATTCATAACGCCGTGGATTCCGTGGAAAGCGAAGAAAAGGAACGTCGAAGAGTAAACATTGAAATAATCGATGGCAGGAGCAGGGTAAAAATCATCATTAGGGATTGGGGAGCCGGCGTAGCAATGGAGGACCTACCCCATATTTTCGACTTGTATTTTACAACAAAGGAAAAACAGCATGGAACAGGACTGGGTCTTTATATTACCAGGACCATTGTTGAGGAACATCTGTCAGGGTCCATCAGCGCGGAAAATATTGAAAATGGATTTCGAGTGATTGTAGAAATTCCCAAGGAGGTAGAGCCTGATGATGCAGAAGAATGAAAGTATGGAGGAGGCGATCTTGCTGAATTTATCCTTATTGTATGTGGAGGATGAGGAGGAAACCCGAATTGAGCTTGCCCGTTACCTGAAAAGGAGGGTGGGCAAACTCTGCACTGCAGAAAATGGTGCGGAAGGTCTAAAGAAATTCGGGGAGGTTCCTGTGGATATAATCATTACCGATCTGAAAATGCCTATAATGGATGGTATGGAAATGGTAAAAGAAATACGGAAAATCGATTCGAAAGTCCCGGTAGTTATGATTACGGCCCTATCCGACAGTGAGCGCATTCTGTCAGCCATGGATTTGGACGTGGTGAAATATGTGGTCAAACCGATAAATCCTCAGGAACTGGTTAAAATCCTCAGGAATATCGGAGAGAAAATTTTTCAAGAAAAACAGGAAATGCTTTTGGACGAGGATCTGTGGGCAAGCAAAAATGAAAAAACCGCATTGGAAAAGGAAATTGAAAGAAGCTGTGCAACGATGATAAAAAACTGGACCGGAAAAGGACCAAGGAAAATTCAAGCCTTTATACAGGGAAGAGAATTATCCGTGGAGATCTATGAAATGCTGACCCCGATGGAGAAAAATTTATTGAGGAATCCGAAGCATACGACCTTAGTCGCCTATTTTCGAAGGTCTTTTTACGAGGAAATGCAGGGAACCTTGGAAAATACATGTTCTGGGATCCTGAAAAGACGGTGCAGTTTCATTGATCTGGAGCAGCAGATTAAAGATAACTGGGAGTGCTTACGATTTGAAATTAAAAACACAAATTGAATTTTCAAAAAAATATGATATTCCCCTTACCTTAAGGTCTCACTTATGATATAATATTATCAAAATAAAAGGGAAGTAGAATACTGACTCTTTTATGGAACGGCACAATCAACAATAAAAAAATAGGCACTG
>JBEPWR010000065.1:0-7926 GCA_041642335.1 Eubacteriales bacterium | reverse complement strand
GATATTGTGTGGGTGGTAGGATATCGAATCAGTGAGAAATATAAAATTACGGATAGGACTCAACAGGTGCTTTCGATTAAGCTTTTGAAATGATAGAATTTTCGTAGCAAAGCAAGGGTTCTAGTTGTTTTTTAAAATTGCTTGTGTTAAAATATTTAAAGTGTTTAAATGAACAGGAGAATGAGAGGAGGACTTTTGTTGAGGAAATTTTTCCGTGGTGCTAGTTTTTACATCTTAATATTTATTGTACTGCTTTTGATTGTACAAAGATGGGGAATGGAAGCGCAAGAGATCGAAGATATAGAGTTTTCAGAGCTTTATCAGGAGTTAATGAATGACCAGGTTGTTTCTATCAACACCCAGGAACGTTCGGTAGAAGGGGTCCGGTTAGTTGATGGCGAGGAAGAGGAATTTCGGTCCTATATTCCGGACGTTTACGATGAGGCCCGTTTTACGGAGATCATAACGCAAAAGATGGATGAGACCGACTTAACGGTAGGCGGCGAACCACCGGAGGAAACCCCGTGGTTTATCAGTATGCTGCCCACAATATTGATTATTCTTGTTTTTGTTGTATTCTGGTTTGTCTTTATGCAACAATCCCAGGGTGGCGGAAGCAAAGTGATGAACTTTGGAAAAAGCAAAGCCAAGCTGCAAAAGGAAGAGGATAAGCAAAAGGTTACCTTTGATGATGTGGAGGGGATGGATGAAGAAAAGGAAGAGTTATCGGAACTCGTGGATTTTCTGAAATCACCGAAACGTTTTATCGAACTTGGTGCGAGAATTCCAAAGGGAGTTTTGATGATTGGACCTCCCGGTACAGGAAAAACGTATATTACCAAAGCGGTAGCCGGTGAAGCGGGCGTACCGTTTTACAGCATCAGTGGTTCGGATTTTGTGGAAATGTTTGTCGGAGTTGGAGCTTCAAGGGTAAGAGATTTGTTCGAACAGGCGAAGAAAAACTCTCCCTGTATAGTATTTATTGATGAGATCGATGCCGTCGGTCGAAAAAGAGGCGCAGGCCTCGGCGGCGGACATGACGAAAGGGAGCAGACCCTGAACCAGCTGCTTGTAGAGATGGACGGTTTCGGAATTAATGAAGGAATCATCATTGTAGCGGCAACCAACAGACCGGATATACTGGATCCGGCCCTGCTAAGACCCGGTCGCTTTGACCGGAAAGTGGAAGTCGGTTTACCGGATATTAAAGGACGGGAAGCGATTATCAAGATTCACTCCAAAGGAAAACCCTTGGATGATGATGTGAATATTAAGGTGCTTGCCCGAAGAACCCCCGGGTTCACTCCGGCAGATCTGGAAAACCTGATGAATGAAGCGGCACTGCTGACCGCAAGAAGACGCGCGAAGAGAATTGATATGGCAACCATTGAGGAAGCCATTACAAAAGTAATCGCGGGAATTGAAAAGAAAAGCCGGGTAATCAGTGAGAAAGAGCGAAGAATTACCGCTTACCACGAGGCGGGACACGCGGTGGCAGCAAGATGCCTACCAAGTTCCGACCCGGTACATCAAATCACCATCGTTCCGAGAGGGCGAGCCGGTGGATTTACCATGATCTTACCGGAAGGCGATAAATCCTACGCAACGAAAACTGAGATGGAAGAGCATATCATCCATCTTCTTGGAGGACGGGTTGCGGAGAAACTTAAGCTTGATGACATCAGTACCGGGGCACAAAATGACCTGCAACGGGTTTCCCAGTTGGCGAAAGCCATGGTTACGAAGTACGGTATGAGTGAAAAACTCGGACCGATGACCTTTGGTAGTGATGATCAGGAAGTTTTCCTTGGAAAAGACTTCGCTTCAAAAAGAGATTATTCGGAAGAAGTGGCATCCCGGGTGGATCGAGAGATCAAGCGCTTTGTGGATGACGCTTATGAGGCGGCAATCAAGATTTTGGAAGAACACGGCGATCAATTGGAAGCGGTGGCCCAGGCCCTTCTTAAAATGGAAACCATTAACGGATTCCAGTTTGAGAAGATCTTTAAAGGCTTGGTAACGGTGGAAAAAGACGATACGGCGGATAGCCTGGAAAAGAAATTAGCCTCCGTGAAAATCCAAGCCGAGATCGAATCGGAAAAGGAAGAAAAAGCCTTCAAAGAGCAGCGGATGAAGGATCGGGGCGTTGAAAAGAAAGCGTCGGAAGTGGAAGAACAGGAAGAAAAACTTCAGGAGATAAAAAGAGAAGTTCAGGAAGGGCATGAGAAAAAAGCCCGGGATGAGCGCACAAAAGAAGGCAATCAGGAGGACCTGAACTCCAAAGAAACGAGCGATACAGAAAAAGACACAGAAGAAAACACAAAAGAAGACTCAACAGAAGATCCACAGGACAAAAACCAGTAATTAAGCTGAATAAGACGAACAATACCCTGAGACAAAAGCTCAGGGTATTTTTTTCGGCATTGCGGAGTTGAAGAGACAACTGAGCCGGGACTGTTCATTGATTTGAGGCAGCGCGGGATTGTAAAGAAAATTGTAAATAAACCTTGCACAAGTATTGCAAAGAATGTAGAATGTCTATAGGTGTAGAGTTGAAATTCCAACATCTTGCAAGGTATGAAATAATACTTGCAAAAAAACGCCGGGAAAAAGACACAAAATTTCATTCGAAACTCTGTGGTATACGAATTAACTGGTATAGGGGAGTTTTTTCAAATGAGCAAGGTTTATCACAATTGAAAGATGGTTCGTTTCCATTTAAAACAAATTTAAAGGGAGGAAACAGAATGTTAGAAAAAGAGAAAGTGGAAGAGGTTAAAAAAGAGAAGAAACGATGGCAGGAAGAGAAAGTCGACAAAGCCTTAAGTCGATTTCCTGAAAGGAAAGAAGAATTCACCAGCACTTCCGGAAGAACGGTTGAACGACTGTATACCCCGGAGGATATTGAAGGCATAGACTACCAACAGGATTTGGGCTTTCCCGGAGAGTATCCCTATACCCGAGGGGTTCAACCGACCATGTATCGCAGTCGTTTTTGGACGATGCGGCAGTACGCAGGATTCGCCACGGCGGAAGAGTCCAATAAAAGATATAAATACCTGCTCGATCAGGGGCAGACCGGACTTTCCGTAGCCTTTGACCTGCCTACACAAATCGGCTATGATTCCGACCATGAACTGGCCCAGGGAGAAGTTGGGAAAGTGGGTGTGGCAATAGATTCATTAAAAGATATGGAAATTTTATTCGACGGCATTCCGCTGGATAAGGTCAGCACATCGATGACCATTAATGCACCGGCGGCGGTACTGTTGGCCATGTATATTGCGGTTGCGGAAAAACAGGGAGTTAGTGCGGACAAACTACGGGGAACCATTCAAAATGACATTTTAAAGGAATACATAGCCCGTGGAACCTATATTTTCCCAACGGAAGAATCCATGCGACTCATTACGGATATTTTCGCTTATTGTTCAAAGGAAGTTCCAAATTGGAATACCATCAGTATCTCCGGATACCATATCCGGGAAGCGGGATCCTCTGCCACCCAGGAAGTAGCCTTTACCTTGGCGGATGGCATTGCCTATGTGGAAGCGGCAATAAAGGCCGGACTGGATGTGGATTCCTTCGCACCGCGGCTGTCCTTCTTCTTCAACTCCCATAATGATTTATTGGAAGAGGTGGCGAAATTCCGAGCGGCCAGAAAACTGTGGGCAAAAATCATGAAAGAACGATTCGGTGCGAAAAATCCGAAATCCATGCAGCTGAAATTCCATACGCAAACCGCCGGTTCCACACTTACCGCGCAGCAGCCGGATAATAATATTGTGCGGGTTGCGGTACAGACGCTCGCGGCAGTACTTGGCGGAACCCAGTCCTTACACACAAACTCCAAGGATGAGGCTCTAGCCCTTCCTACGGAAGATTCTGTACGGGTTGCACTTCGAACCCAGCAAATTGTTGCCCATGAAAGCGGGGTTGCGGATACGGTCGATCCTCTGGCCGGTTCCTTTTATGTGGAAAGTTTGACAAAATCCATTGAGGACGCGGCCCTCGAATATATTGAAAAGATTGATGAGCTGGGAGGAGCCCCGGAAGCCATCGAGCAGGGATATATCCAAAAAGAGATTATGGACAGCTCCTATAACTATCAGAAGGAACTGGAAAAAGAAGAGCGGATTGTCGTTGGCATGAACAAATTCCAGGTAGAGGAAAAGCCGGTGGAGGGACTTCTGAAAGTGGATCCCCGGGTTGAACAACTGCAACGGGACAAAATCAGTACAACCAAGGACAATCGGGATGAAAATGCCGTCGGGGAAAAACTTCAGGCTCTTAAAAAAGCCGCTGAAGGAGAAGACAATACCATGCCCTTTATTCTTGATGCGGTTAAAGCCTATGCGACCCTGGGCGAAATCTGTGATGTGTTACGGGAAGTTTTCGGAGAGTATCAGCAGAGCGTGGTAATTTAAAGAATCATATAAAACAAATAAAAAACCAATGAATATAGCAAAATTTAGAGGAGGTCTTTTCATGGACAAACCGATTCGAGTATTAGTGGCAAAACCGGGACTGGATGGTCACGATCGTGGAGCGAAGGTGATCGCAAGAGCCTTAAGAGATGCAGGAATGGAAGTGGTTTATACCGGACTACGGCAAACGCCGGACCAGATTGTTCAAACCACGATTCAGGAAGATGTAGATGTGCTGGCACTCAGTATTTTATCGGGAGCCCACAATCATTTGCTACCGAAAATCGTTGAAAAACTTAAAGAAGAAGGGGTTTATGAAGAGGTGCTGGTACTCGCGGGAGGCGTAATTCCCGACGATGATATCCAAGGACTTAAGGACGCCGGAATTGAAGCGGTCTTTACCCCTGGAACCCCAACCGGTGTGACAGTGAACTTTATTAAGGAAAACTTAAAAAAATAAAGGAAAGTAGATGATTCTTCGGGATCATCTATTTCCTAGGTTAGACCAAAAACGTCAAAAGAACGTAATCGTACAGACTGGCGGTGAAATATGATTAATTTAAAAGAGAAGCTGAGAGAAGGAAACAAGAAAGCGACGGCACGAATGATTACGATGCTTGAAAACCAGGATCCGAAAGCCGTGGAGATTTTAGCGGAACTCTATCCCCATACGGGACGTGCAAAAGTCATCGGAATTACGGGTCCTCCGGGAGCGGGAAAAAGCACCCTGACGGATAAACTGGTAAAAGCTCTTCGAAAGGAAGAAAAAACCGTCGGTGTGATCGCGGTGGACCCCACCAGTCCTTTTTCCGGAGGCTCCATCCTCGGGGATCGGATTCGGATGAACGACCTGGCGGTGGACCCCGGCGTATTTATCCGGAGCATGGGAACCCGAGGCCATTTGGGTGGTCTGGCAAAAGCGACCCAGGGAGCGGTCAAAACCCTGGACCTTTACGGGATGGATTACATTTTTATTGAAACGGTGGGTGTAGGCCAGTCGGAAGTGGATATCATGAAAACCGCCGATACCGTACTGATGGTTATGGTCCCCGGCCTTGGGGACGATATCCAGGCCATTAAAGCCGGGATCATGGAAATCGGCGATGTTTTCGCCATCAACAAAGCGGACCGGGACGGTGCGGCGAAGACCCACCGGGAGATTGATAATATGCTGGATTTTGCAGAAACCGATTGGAGACCCCCGGTACATGAGGTGGTGGCAATACAGAATAAAGGCATTGAAGAGCTCTTGGGGGCCATTAAGGATCACTTATCCTATTTGGAGGAGTCCGGAGAGCTGCTGAACCGTAGGATCAAAAGCAGTGAAATCGAAATACTCGAGCTGATTAAAGACCGATTAATGCAGGATCTGTTAAAGGAAGAAGAGATTCGGGGCGATATCCTGCTTTTTTCAGAGAAGGTCGCTAAGCGGAAACTGAATCCCTATGGAGCAAGTGAGGAAATCTTAAGAAAAATGATTAAAAAGGAGGTCAAAAAATATGAAAACGACTAAATTAGACCATATTGGCATTGCTGTGAAGGATCTGGAAAAATCCCTGGCATTTTATGAGGAGGTCCTGGGAATCAGCTGCGAAGGAAAAGAAACGGTGGAGGAGCAAAAGGTACGGGTGGCCTTCTTACCGATTGGCGATACCGAGGTGGAACTTCTGGAGTCGACGGACCCGGAAGGGCCGATTGCGAAATTTATTGATAAAAAAGGGGAAGGAATTCAACATATGGCTTACCGGGTGGATGATATTGAAAAAGCCATTGCCACAATGAAAGAAAAAGGCATCCGGATGATTGATGAAAAACCCCGATACGGGGCCGGCGGCGCGAAGATCGCCTTTTGTCATCCCAAGGATACCAATGGGGTATTAATCGAGTTGAGCGAACGGGAATAGTAAGAAACTTCCCTTGGTTCTTGGCATAAGGTTATAAAAATCCCTTGAACTTTTCAACCGGCATTGGTAGCAGGTGATAAAAGCGACGGGAAATGAAGAAAAATTGTGGAAAAAGGTTTTTGATAATTGGAACTATGTTATAATGTTTAGGTGTAAAATTACATTTTGTACTCAGAACACTATTTAGGAGGTTATGGTAAATGGCCACAGAGAGATTGGAAGATTTACGTCAGCGCAAAGAGAAAATTCGTGCCGGCGGCGGAGAAAAAAGAATCCAGAAGCAGCATGAAAAAGGGAAATTGACAGCCAGAGAAAGAATCAATTTATTATTTGACGAGGGAAGCTTCGTTGAAATTGATGCTCATATGAAACACCGATGTGTAAATTTCGGAATGGAAAAAGTGGATGCGCCGGCGGAGGGTGTTGTAACCGGTTACGGGAAAATTCACGGGAAGCTGGTATATGCCTATGCCCAGGACTTTACCGTTGTGGGTGGCTCCTTAGGAGAAATGCATGCCAAAAAAATCGTTAAGGTACAGGAATTATCCCTGAAAATGGGAGCGCCCATTGTGGGACTCAATGATTCCGGTGGAGCAAGAATCCAGGAAGCTGTAGATGCCTTATCCGGGTATGGTCAGATTTTTTACAATAATACCATCGCTTCCGGAGTGGTTCCCCAGATCTCCGCAATTATGGGACCCTGCGCCGGTGGAGCTGTGTACTCGCCTGCCCTTACAGACTTTATTTTTATGGTGGATAAGACCAGTAAAATGTTTATCACCGGACCGGAAGTGGTAAAATCCGTTACCGGGGAAGAGGTTTCCTCCGAAGAACTGGGCGGAGCCACAACCCATAATACCAAAAGCGGGGTAGCCCATGTGAAGGCTTCCGATGATGAAACCTGCCTTCAGGAAATTCGAAGACTGCTAAGTTTTCTTCCGTCCAATAATATGGAAGGAGCACCACAAATTCCGATGCAGGACGATTTAAACAGAATGTTGCCGGAACTTGAAGGGTTTGTTCCGGAAAATCCGAATAAGCCCTATGATATGAAAGATATTATTAAGACCATTGCCGACGAGGGAGATTTTTATGAGATTCAACCCACCTATGCAATGAACATGATTACCGGATTTATCCGGATCAACGGCTCAAGTGTCGGTGTGATTGCCAATCAGCCGAAGGTGCTTGCCGGATGCCTGGATATCAATGCATCGGACAAGGCCGGTCGATTTATTCGAACCTGCGACTGCTTTAATATTCCGGTACTGAATTTGGTGGATGTTCCAGGATTTTTACCGGGCAAAGGTCAGGAACATGGAGGAATAATCCGACACGGTGCCAAGATGCTCTATGCCTATAGTGAAGCAACCGTACCGAAGGTTACCCTTATTGTACGAAAATCCTATGGCGGTTCCTACCTTGCCATGTGTTCCAAAGATTTAGGCGCGGATATGGTTTTCGCATGGCCATCGGCGGAAATTGCGGTTATGGGGCCTCAGGGAGCAGCGAATATTATTTTCAGAAAAGAAATCAAGGACTCCGATGATCCACAAAAGACCCGGGAAGAAAAGATCCAGCAATATTCCAATGAG
>JBEPWR010000064.1:0-8024 GCA_041642335.1 Eubacteriales bacterium | reverse complement strand
AGTACTGGAATTGCTGCTTCAACGGCAAGCAGAACCAGTCCCACGATGAATAGAATAATTGCCAGTATGCCAGAATCTCCTGCCAGTAAACTTCCGATAAAATACATACTAAAGGAAGAAATTCCGATAATCGCTCCGGCACCAAGACCCGGAGTAAACACTTCAAAGACTAGCCCCATAAAACCTAGGGACAATAAGATCGGAGCTACTGTACTTCCGGTAGCGAACTGTGAAATTCTCGCCCGAAAAGGCATCTCCATTTCTTCCACTCGATTATAGGAAATATCAAAGTGGGAGAGCATCTCCTCATAATCTTGACTCCGTAGATCAATAAATTCCAAATCCAAGGCTTCCTGAGCAGTTAAATTCAGAAGTCTGCCTGATTCAATAACTCCATCGATCTCTAAGGATTCATCGGCCATAGCTGCAACAATCTGGGGATCTCTTCCTGTTTCCTGGGCTGCTCCCCGCAGACTTGCCACCCAACTGGAAAGAATTTTTTCCGTATTGGGAATGGTCTCTGCAGATCCGATATTGCTTCCCGGAGACATTACAATGTGATCAGAAGAAATCGTTATTAATACTCCTGCTGAGATGGCTCGAGTGTTCACATAAGAAATTGTCGGTAGATCTGCACGCATCATTACCGGACTCATATCCTCTGCTGCGTCCACCCGCCCTCCATAGGTGTCTATTTCAAAAATAATGCCTGTGGCTTCCGGATCCGACTCCACTTCCTCTATAGATTGACGCACGTATTGATGTACGGCATCATTAATCTCTCCTTCAATAGGAATAACATATACCGTCCCTTCACCGTTTTGAGCTTCAATAGAAATGAAGGAAAAGGCAAAAATAAAAATCAGTGCCAAAGGTAATATTCCTTTAGTTTTCATGGTCTTCCTCCTTTGTTTTTCAGACTATTCTAAGAATCATTATAACATAAAATTTGGTTATCATGGGACCATTAGCTTAATTATAAAATATATTTTTTCCTTAAAGTTTTTTTATTTTTTGTACCGGAGGGTCGGACCCTCTGGTACAAAAAATAATAAAACCCGGAATTACCCGGGTTTTGTTGTTTGTATTTATTCGAAGTTTAATTCTTCATTCACAATTTTATTTACAAGTTTTCCATCAGCTCGACCTTTGACTTGAGGCATAACCATTCCCATGATCTTACCCATGTCGCTTTTAGACTGAGGTTGAATTTTTTCGATGGCATCTTTTACGATATCCCGAACTTCCTCTTCCGTCAGTTGCTCCGGCAGATAGGTTTGTAGAATTTCAATCTCCTTACGATTTTGTTCTACGAGGTCCTCTCGCCCGCTTTTTTTAAAATCATCGATGGAATCTTTACGTTGCTTTACTTGTTTTGAAATGATCTGAATTACGTCCTCATCGCTAACATCCTGTCGTTTATCGACTTCCCACTGTTTGATGTCGGAGCGAATCATTATAATTACATCTTTTTTTACCTTGTCTTTCTCTTTCATCGCGGTCTTTAAATCCGCAGCTAATTGCTCTTTAAGGTTCATTGGTTCACCTCTTCGTAAGACTAATATCTCTTTTTGTTGTTTCTTTTCGCAGCCTCTTCTTTTTTCTTTCTCTTTGTACTAGGCTTCTCATAATGCTTTCGTTTTTTAGCTTCCGCTAAAACCCCTGATTTAGAACATTCTTTTTTGAATCTTCGAAGTGCATTATCAATACTCTCATTACTTTTAACTTTAACTTCAGACATTTATTAACCCTCCCTCCGATAGCAACCAATGTGCTTTTTCAATAGCGTTCTCGCCATTATGCAAGTGGGATAAACACCTAGTTATTATACCTTAGATTTCTATTATATGCAAGGGCATTTTTCAATCTCTGGGTGCTGAACCAATAACTAAGATTCGAATCACACCTTAACCTGGGGGCCACTGCATGGATCGTCCACCTAACAGATGAAAATGAAGATGCGAAACCGTCTGGCCCCCTTCATCTTTACAATTGTTTACCACGCGGTATCCTTTTTCCAGATCTTTTTCATCGGCAATTTGCTGAATGGCTTGAATAATCTCAGGAAGTAGGGTTTGTTGGTCTGAGAGTGCCATTTCCTGAAGGTTCGGTATGTGTTTTTTGGGAATCACCAATACATGGGTGGGCGCCTGAGGATTTTGATCTTCAAAAGCCATTACCTGGTCATTTTCAAAAACCACTTTCGTATCTATTTCTTTGTTAGCGATTTTACAAAAGATACAATCCATATAAAACACCTCCTTTTATTTACCTATTCGACATTCGGCAAAAAACTCCTTCTTTTCTTCCTTAATATTCAGGATCTTCACCGGTTGAATATCGTTCGGTAGTTCTTTATCGGCTTTTCCCTTAACCTTTATATACCGAGTGGTAAAACCAGTATGGGTCTCACTTTCCGGCTCAAAGCTCTCAAAAAGCACTTCTTCCGATTTTCCGATGAAAGAGTTCATATATTCTTTTTTTAATCGCTCCCCTAGAGAAATTAGCCTCTCACTCCGTTGCTGTTTAATATTCCCGTTAATCTGTTCCTTATATTTTGCTGCCGGCGTTCCCTTTTTCGGAGAGTATTTAAAAACATGAATTTCTGAAAATCCTAAATTCTCTACAAAATCATAGGTAGCTTCAAATTCTTTTTCAGTTTCACCGGGGAAGCCCACAATCACATCTGTGGTTAGTGCAGGACTATCATAATATTTTCGTATAAGATTTATAGCCTCATGGTATTCTGCTCGGGTATACTTTCGGTTCATGCGCTTTAGCACTTCATCCGAACCACTTTGCAGTGAAAGATGAAAGTGTGGACAAAGCTTGTTCACTTTTTGCAGTTCCTTCAAAAAGGAGTTCGTAATCAGATTTGGCTCTAAGGAACTCAACCGAATTCTAAGAATTCCCGGAATTTCATTAATTGCACGAAGCAGTTCTAAAAAATAATTTTCCTCTTGCAGATCCTTTCCGTAAGAAGCTATATGAATTCCGGTCAGCACTACCTCCTGATAGCCGGCCTTTGCCAAACGATTCACTTCTTCTAGGACAAGCTCTTGATTCCGACTGCGAATGTTTCCTCTTGCATAGGGAATAATGCAGTAGGTACAATACTGATTACAACCTTCTTGAATTTTAATAAATGCCCGGGTCTTACCTTCATACTCTGTTAGAGAAAGGTCCTCAAATTCGTAGACTTGCATAATATCTCCGACAAATTGTCCACCACGGTCTTCGTCTTTGTTCTCCACTAACCGTACGATTTCTTTTCGTCCATGGGTACCGATGACGATGTCCACACCCTCTAAGTTTTCCACCTCTTCTGGAGCCACCTGGGCATAGCAACCTACCACCGCTACCACCGCATCCGGGTTAAGGGTTTTCATCTTACGAATAAACTGTCTTGATTTTCGGTCACCCACATTGGTTACTGTGCAGGTATTAATTACGTAGACATCCGCAAATTCTTTGTCCGAGACAATCTCATACTCCGCGTTCTTAAACAATTCCATCATTGCATGGGTTTCATATTGGTTCACCTTACAGCCTAAGGTGTGAAAAGCTACTTTTTTCAATCTTTTAACCTCCTAAATCGCCTCTCTCATACTGTACCATCGTAATCAGCGTAAGTCCGGCAGTCTCCGTTCGAAGAATTCTCGGTCCGAGACTTACCGAGTGTACACCTTTTTTCGCCAGTTCATGGATTTCCCCTTCTGTGAGTCCTCCTTCCGGACCGATCCAAAGACCGATAGAAGAAAGGGGCCTTGTTTTCTCCATAAGAAATGGAAGCCCCTTAAGACCCATAGTTCTTTCTTCTTCATAAGCTACCACATGGCTTTCTTCCTTGGCATTTAACAATGCATCTTTTAATTTAATCGGTAATGTTATTTCCGGAATGATTAAGCGTTTGCTCTGTTTGGCAGCTTCATAGGCAATCTTTTGCCAGCGCTCCTGCTTTTTCCTTTGGTCCTTTTCGGTTTTCAGCTGTACAACACATCGTTCATTCATTACCGGAACAATCCTATGCACCCCTAGTTCTACGGCCTTTTGAATGATCAACTCCATCTTTGAGGCTTTTGGAAGGCCTTGATAAAGCGTAATTCTAAGTGGCGATTCTCTTTTCATGGAAGAGGGATCTAATAGTTTAACTTCTATGGTTTTTGACTGGACAGCCAGGATTTCTCCCACATACTCCTCTTCCTCGCCTATGACAATTTCTATAAGATCATCGGGTTTTAGGCGAAGAACTTTATCAAGATGCTTTGCATCCTCTCCGGTAATATAGGCCGTAGTATCCTTCACTTGTGATCTTTGCACAAAAAAACGATGCATAACTACGCCTCCTTTACCCGGCCGTACAAAGCTGCCCATTCACCTTTTTCAACGGTTTTATACACCACAATATTATGGGCATTTAAGGCTTTTTTTACAGGCTCAATCTTATCTAAAATAATTCCCGAAGTAATCAACGTGCCCGTAGGCTTTAAGTAATCCTGAAAATCCGGTGCCATGGTTATGATGACATCGGCAATAATGTTAACCAAAATAATGTCTCCTTTTTGGTCAATATTATCCATTAGATTTCCGTGATAAACCAACACCTGATCCTCTACCTGATTCTTCTCGACATTTTCTCGAGCAACCTTCACTGCCACTTCATCAAGATCCACAGCAATTACCTTTTTTGCTCCCAGCTTTGCTGCAACAATGCCTAAAATCCCGCTTCCACAACCGATATCATAAACCAGGTCCTCTTTTGTTACTACTTCTTCCAAAGCTTCCGTACACATCGCAGTAGTTTCATGAGTTCCGGTGCCGAAGGCCATACCGGGGTTCATTTCTATGATGATTTCTTCCGGTTTTGGCTGATAGACTTCCCATTCCGGCTTAATCACAATATTTTTTCCGATTTTTGTAGGTTTATAATATTGTTTCCAGTTATTGCTCCAGTCCTCATCCTGTACTTCTTTCGTTTCGACACTTCCCACTCCAATATCAAGGCCATAATGGGGAAGATATGCAATGGAATGTTTGATTAGTTGAATTTCATCAGCGATTCCTTCCGTTTTCGGTAGATATCCCTTAATCAGAGCTCCTTCATAATCGAAATCATAAAGCTCTTCGTCTACGTAATCCCAGAGTTTATGGTCCTGGTTGATAAAATCGAAATCCTTGGGATCTTCAATCACAACACCTTTAACCCCGGCATCATACAAAATATTCGCCACTGCTTCCGTGGCTTCGGTTGTTGTTTTAATGGTGATTTCCATCCATTCCACTTCATCACATCCTCAATTTGTCATTATTTCAATTATAACCGATAAATATGCTGTAGAGCAACTGTCACGCTGCAATAGAAACCGTATTACAGATTTTAATAGAAAAATCACTCAGAATGAGTGATTTTTTTCTTGACTTATTTTTCCTAAGAAAGCATATCTTTAACTTTATCAATAAAGGATTTTCGTTGTTCATGAACTTCTTCGCCACTCTCTTTGGCAAATTCCTTTAATAAATCCTTTTGTTTCGTGGAAAGTTTTTTCGGTACTTCTACATTCACCCGAATGTACTGATCTCCTTTTCCATAACCATGTGGATTGACAATTCCTTTGTTTTTTAATCGAAATACCGTCCCGGTTTGGGTTCCTTCAGGCATCTTATATTTTACTTTTCCTTCTAAGGTAGGCACTTCCAATTCATCACCAAGGGCTGCTTGCGCGAAGGTAATCGGCATCTCACAAATAACATTGTCTCCTTCACGTTTAAACAGATTGTGAGGCTTTACCCGAATGATTACATATAAATCACCATGAGGACCACCCTTAGTTCCCGGCTCTCCATAACCCCGTAAAGGGATAACGGACTCGTGGTCCACACCTGCAGGTATTTTCACCTTGATTTTCTTTTCCTTTCGAACCTTTCCTTTACCATGGCAGGTATCGCATTTTTCTTCAATAATTTTACCATCGCCGCCGCATTTGTGACAGGTTCGAACGTTTACAATCTGTCCAAGGGGGGTATTCTGTGCATATTTTACTTCTCCACTACCCTTACATTCCGGACAGGTTTTCACATCGCTTCCGGGCTTTGCTCCGGTTCCATCACAGGTTTCACAGTTCTCCTGTCGGTAAAATTTGATTTCCTTTTCAACTCCGAAGGCTGCTTCCTCGAAAGTAATGGTTACCTGTTGCTGAATATCCGCACCCTTTCTTGGACCCTGCCTTCTGGATCTTCCTGAAAATCCGCCTCCGAACATATCAAATATATCCGAGAAGATGTCTTCAAAACCTGCACCACCGAAACCTCCGCCGCCTCCGGCTTGAGGGTCTACCCCGGCATGACCGAACTGGTCATAGCGTTGTCTTTTTTCCGGTGAACTGAGTATTTCATAGGCTTCACTGGCCTCTCGGAACTTTTCTTCTGCTTGTTTATCATCAGGATTTCGATCCGGGTGGTGCTTCATAGCCATTTTTCGATAGGCTTTTTTGATCTCTTTTTCGTCAGCGTTTTTATCAACACCCAGGACCTCATAATAGTCTCTTTTACTCACCTTACCACCGCCTTCCTATTGTTCCGATCAAAATCTAGGATCGCTCCTTGATTTTTAACCTTTTGATCAGTGTTAAGGGCACCCGCAGGTGCCCTTATTGGATAATCTTATTTTTCGTCTTTATTTTCTTCTTCGTCAACTTCTTCGTACTCGGCGTCAACAACATTGTCGTCCTGGCTACCCTGTTCTTGAGCTTCACCCTGAGCCTGTTGTTGCTGTTGTGCTTCTTGATACATTTTTTCCGAAATCGTATGGAACGCTTTATTTACACTTTCAATAGCAGATTTCATCTCTTCTACATTATCATCTTCTTTGGCTTTTTTCAACTTTTCCAGTTCCTGTTCCACTTGAGCTTTTTCTTCCTCGCTAATCTTATCCTTAGCCTCCTCAAGTCCTTTTTCTGTTTGATAGATTAAGGTATCTGCTTGATTTTTTGTCTCAATTGCTTCTTTTTTCTTCTTGTCCTCTTCTTCAAACTTCTCCGCTTCCTTGATCTTTTGTTCAACTTCGTCTTCAGAAAGCTTGGTGGAGGCGGTAATGGTAATTTTCTGTTCTTTACCGGTTCCAAGGTCCTTGGCCGAAACGTTCACAATACCGTTGGCATCAATATCAAAGGTTACTTCAATCTGTGGTACCCCTCGTGGTGCTGGCGGAATGTCGGTTAATTGGAATCTTCCTAACGTGGAGTTATCCGCTGCCATTTGGCGCTCACCTTGTAGTACATGAATATCTACTGCGGTTTGATTATCCGCTGCAGTGGAGAATACCTGACTCTTTTTTGTTGGAATCGTGGTATTTCTTTCAATGAGTTTTGTAAATACGCCGCCAAGCGTTTCAATTCCAAGTGATAGTGGCGTAACATCCAGTAGTAATACGTCTTTAACATCTCCGGTTAAAACTCCTGCCTGAATTGCTGCACCTAGAGCTACACATTCGTCAGGGTTAATTCCTTTATGAGGATCTTTATGAGTAATTTTCTTCACCGCTGCCTGTACTGCAGGAATTCGTGTAGAACCTCCTACAAGAATTACTTTATCAATATCGCTATCAGTGAGGTCCGCGTCTTTTAATGCTTTTTTCATCGGTTCAACCGTTTTCTCCACTAAATGATAGGTTAATTCATCAAACTTCGCTCGAGTAATTTCCATATCCAAGTGCTTTGGTCCGCTGGCGGTTGCTGTAACGAAAGGAAGGTTGATATTGGTGGTCATGGTGCTGGATAATTCTTTTTTTGCCTTCTCAGATGCTTCCTTCAATCTTTGTAAAGACATTTTATCGTCTCTTAAGTCTACCCCTTCTTGCTTTTTAAACTCTTCTGCCACATAGTCGATTAAGGCTTGGTCAAAGTCATCTCCACCTAAGGTGTTGTTACCATGAGTAGCCAACACTTCAAATACTCCGTCTCCAAGTTCAAGAATGGATACGTCAAAGGTTCCTCCTCCTAAGTCATACACCAATACTTTTTGTTGCT
>JBEPWR010000063.1:0-8058 GCA_041642335.1 Eubacteriales bacterium | reverse complement strand
AGGACTTCTCTAGTTTTAGAGAAAATACTATTTTTCTCCATTGAAAGATCAATTTCTACATTTTTAATTTTACATTTATTCGCTACTATTCTTGCATGATCCGCATCTTCCTTGCCGCTGTCAATCGGTAAGATTACACCTAGCGAATTTTCGGGGAAAGCTCTTACGAGCAAATTAGCCACTACAGCAGAGTCTATTCCACCGGAAAGCCCTACAAGAGCCCCTTTGCAGTTTGCCTGTTCCACTCGTTCCTGAATCCAATGGATACATTCTTTAATTTGTTTTTCAATTTTATCATGATCCTGAACATTTCTCTGCAATTCCTTCATACTGCTCCTCCGTTTCTTAATAAATAAAAACCCTGTTATCTTTTTCCTAATTCTACCAATACACAACTATTGTGTACCATATTAAAACCTTTGCTTTTACCGAGTTCTATAACTTTATCGTCATATGCTCCCGGTTGAAACCAGAGATACTCAACTTTTGATGGGTCTAGGTTTTCCATCATTTTGTAAGTAATTTTTGGATTCACCACAAAGTTGATGCATTCAACCTTATCAATGATCTGATTCAGTTCATCATAAATTTTTTCCCCTTGTACTTCATCATATTTCGGATTTACGCCATACACAATATATCCATGCTTCTTTAATGCATCAAATACTTTGAATCCAAACTTATCTTCGTTTGGGCTAACGCCAACTACGGCCCAATTCTTTTTTTCAAGCATTTCTTCTTTTACATTACCATTAATTTTTCCCACAATTATTCCTCCTTTAAGTATTCTTCAGACATGATCATCATTTCTCCTTGTCCCGCTGTTAAATCCATAAAGATATTTTTTGCTTGATTAGTGCGCTCCGGAGGGACATATACTTGACAATGGACGTATTGATGGTACTCGATGGATTTCATCTTAAAAATTTCCCTGTTTCTTAATTCATTTTCTATCTTTCCCCAATAGTGATAATCAAATTCCAAATCCAACAGCTGATAAAGTCTCATTGTAGCAATTCCATTATGTTCGACAACATTTTTTGCACTTTTTGAATAAGCCCTGATGAGTCCTCCCGCGCCTAATTTAATTCCTCCAAAGTAGCGGGTCACCACGATCAGACTGTTAACTAATTCTTCTTTTTTCATAAGCTCTAATATTGGTTTTCCTGCGGTTCCTGAAGGTTCTCCGTCATCAGTAAATTTTTGAATTTCGAGATTCTTACCGAGAATATAGGCATACACGTTATGATTAGCATCGGGATAGGTCCTTTTTATTTTCTCAATATAGTCACGGACTTCTTTTTCATCGACAACAGGGGTCCCAAAACTGATAAACCTTGATTTTTGCACGGAAAATTCACATAAACCATTCCTATCAATTCTTTTATATTTTTTTTGAATTCTTACCACCCCTTTATTATAGGTCTTTCCGTTATTATAGCATTATCATAAAAAGATTAAAAGAAGTAGCCTTCGCTACTTCTTCTAATCTTACTCTTTCTATTGTAGATATTTCCATCACATTTCATATTACTCTTATGCATTTACCCGTTTTTTGGTCATGTCTTTATATTTTTTATAGGATAGGCTTACTAAAGACTTATCCTGACTGTAGGTAATCTTTTCCATCGCTTCATCGATTTGATAAAAACCGCCGTCTTTGAAACCTAATTCAGTACTTACCTTATAATCCTTGTTTTTAGCCTTCATTATATACCATGCAATTTGATTACATACCGGCTTTTTTCTTGTTACAGAATAAAATTCGTAACTAGAATCTCCTGCACTGAATAAAATTTCAGCATCAATACCCGCTTCAGTTTTGACTCTTTCCAGCGAAGTATCTTGAGGAGAATCTTCATTACGAACCTTTCCTTTAGGTAATACCCATTCATTTTTTTCATTTTGTAAGAGGAAAACCTGATTTGCATAAAAAACAATGCCTCCGGAACAATTTCTAATGATCATAATCGCAACCCTCCTTTGTATTTATATCTTTAATAATACAGGAAATTTGTAAAACTTTCAATCTGTTTTCTGAATTTTTTAAATATATGCTTAAAGTCTTTAAATTCGTACGCTATTATCCTTCATTTGAGCAGATAGATTTTATAGAGTAAATATGGTATAATACAGTTGATTTTGATCTATTCTTAATTTTAATCTTATGGAGGTATCATTATGTCCTATGAAAAAAACGCAAAAATGACTAACAAACGCAAATCAAATAATAAATCCGGAAAACATCATTTCTTTAAAGCCTTAACTCTCGGTACTGTAATTCTTCTTATTTTAGGGATCATTACCGCAGGATTCACTTTGAATTTTGTCTACAGTACCATAAGCGATACACCGGATATTGATCCAAGGAATATGTATGATTTACTGGGAAATAATTCTTTTATTTATGACAATGAAGGAAATTTACTGGAAGAAATTGAACAGAACGAACAACGGGTAATCGTCGAATATTCAGAAATTCCCAAGATTGTTAGAGACGCATTTGTATCTATTGAAGACGAGCGATTCTGGTCTCATAACGGATTGGATTTTAGAAGAATCGCAGGCGCCGCCTGGTCAAATATTTCTTCCGGGACTCAACAGGGGGGCAGTACGATCACGCAGCAGCTTGCAAAAAATCTTTATCTATCCAAAGACCAGACCTATACCCGTAAAATTCAAGATGCCTACTATGCAACGCAAATTGAAAAACAATTATCAAAAGATCAAATATTAGAAGCCTATTTAAATACCATTAACTTGGGAGGGCAAAATCATGGAGTAGAGGCCGCCTCTCAGGCCTATTTTTCCAAGTCCGTAAGCGAATTGGACTTGGTTGAAGGTGCAATTCTTGCGGGGATTACCCGAAATCCTTCCCGCTACTCTCCTATTCGATACGTTTCCGAAGAGGACGTTAGCGACGAGGATATCGTCTTAGATGATACCTCAGATTATATTATTATATTTGATGAACGGACTGTTCCAAGGTTCCAGTTAGTACTAAGAATGATGCATCAGAACGAGTATATTACTGTTCAGGAATATGAGAGCGCTTTAGCCGAAGCAGAGAATTTGCATGAACGAATAATTCCTGACCGATATACCGACAGTGGCATTTCCTCTCATTTTGCGGATTTGGTTAAAGATGATGTCCTCGAGGCTTTAATTGAAAATGGCTATTCAGAAGATCGGGCAAATCAGATGCTATATTCCGGTGGTTTAAGAATTCACAGTACCTTGAACCGGAATATGCAGGAGATTACAGAAGAGGAATTCAGTAACCCCGACAATTTTCCGGACAGTTTAAAAGATGAAAACGGAAACCTGATTCGGGATGAAGAGGGCAATGTTCAGCCCCAGGGTGCGATGGTCATCTCTGATCCGAAAACCGGAGAGATAAAAGCGTTAATGGGCGGACGGGAAACCACCGGACGAAAAATTTTCAACCGGGCCATTGGAAAAGGCCGTGCACCGGGTTCCTCTATAAAACCCTTAGCGGCTTATCTTCCCGCACTTGACAATAACCATACTGTCGCTAGTGTAATTGATGATGTTCCGGTGTATTTAAAACCTAAGAAACCGCAAGAAAGGTATCCGAAAAACGTCAGCTTAAATTACAAAGGGCTAACTAATTTACGAGAGGGATTGAAATGGTCCAGTAATGTAGTTGCCATGCGACTGATGCTGGAGCTAGGCGCTAGCGAATCTGACTCTCAAAGAATTATGGGTGAAGCCTTAGAGTCCGTGGGCATTACTTTGGATAGTTATTATAACTCTACCGTTCTCGGTGGCCAAGACGTAACCCCCTACGCCATGAACCGTGCATACAATGTTATTGCCAACGAAGGAATCTATACTGACCTTATCTCCTTTACTCATGTGGAAGATTCTTCAGGAAATTTAATCCTAGAAAATGAACCGGAGAAACACCGGGTTTACGATCCGGATGTCAGCTATTTAATGACCGATATGATGCGTACTGCTGTAAACAGTGGCTATGGACGTCAGGCAGCTATTCGTCCGAACAACCAGGGAATTCCAGTATCAGGGAAAACCGGTACCACCACGAGTCAAAAAGATGCTTGGTTTGTAGGCTATACCCCCTATTTATCTGGCGCTACATGGATGGGCTTTGATGCGAATGATCGCCCAATATCCGGAAGCAGTGTCACTTCAGCCCATCTCTGGTCAAAGGTCATGAACCGTATCCATGAGGGCTATGAGAATAAAGACTTTGCAAGACCGGATAATATTATTTCCCGACAGGTTTGTGCGATTTCCGGTAAGATTCCGACCGAATTATGCGAAAGAGATCCTCGAGGCAGTCAAGTAATCACTGAGCTTTTCATCCGTGGAACAGAACCAACGGAAGAATGCGACAGCCATGTAATGGTAAAAATCCATGAACCTACCGGAACTTTAGCAACCGAAGATACTCCGGAAGATGAGATCATAGAAGAAGTTTATGTATCACGACCGGTTCCGTATAACCCGGATGACCATGAGGGCATTACGCCAAAAGACTGGCCCTATGAAGTACCTACCGAATATGAAGAGCTGGAAGAATACGATCCGGAGATTCATGGTAGTGGGTCCGTTACCGTTGAGTATGTAGAGGTTGATGTAGAAGGAAATGTTGTCCGTAGCTTAGAACCCCAAGAACCTGTTGTTGAGGATGTAGAAGTAGGAACGGAGTATTCAACCGAACAACTTTCCTTTGAAGGTTATGAATTTATCCGTATCGACCCCAATGGTGCTCCTGCCTCTGGTACTGTCACCACTGAAGATCAACACGTGGTATATCAATATCAATTTGACCTTGAAGAGAAGGAAGAGGACAAGGAAGACGATGATCCGGATAATGAAAACAACGAAAATGAGGATGAAAATGAAGACAACGAGAACCCCGGAGATGATGGAAATGACGATGATGATCCGGAAGAAGATAATCCTGATGAAAACAATAATGGTAACGGAGATCATAATGGAAACTCAAACTAATTCGTAATGGAGTGATTAATGTGATAACAGCAGGAATCATTACAGTAAGTGACAAAGGCTCCAAAGGTACAAGAATCGATGAAAGCGGTCCGGCGTTAAAAGAGTTATTAGAAACCCGACTTGCAGCAACCGTTTCATCCACAAGCATCATTCCTGATGAACAGGATCTTATTGAAAAAACATTAATTTATTACGCCGATGTTTTACAAGTGGACCTCGTTCTTACCACTGGTGGGACAGGTTTTGCTCCACGAGATCTAACTCCAGAAGCCACCAAGAATATAATAAAAAAAGATGTCCCGGGAATTTCAGAAGTAATCCGTGCAAAAAGCTTAGATATCACACCCAAAGCTATGCTTTCCCGCGGTGTTTCTGGAATTCGAAAGAATACGTTGATTATCAACTTACCTGGAAGCCCTAAAGGGGCAACGGAGAGCATTTCATTTGTAATCGATGCTCTTCCCCATGGCCTCGAAATATTAAAGGAACAGGCATCGGAGTGTGCTAGAATCGATTAATCGTAGCCCGATTCATAAAGAATTAAAAAGAGGAGATAAGCTGAAGCTTATCTCCTCTTTTAGTTCTGCTTATTACGTATTATTTCAATCGGTTTAATACTATATTCTAAACTCAATATTAATATTACTCATTCCTTCGATAAGTTCCGGATTTCCCTCCACTCTTTTCTAATAGCTTAATATCTTCAATCACCATATCTTTATCAATTGCTTTACACATATCGTAAATCGTCAATGCCGTAAGGGAGACCGCGGTTAACGCCTCCATTTCCACACCGGTTTTTCCATAAGTCGTTACCTCGGATTGAATATGGATCGCATTATTTTGATGATCGACCTCAAAACGAATATCCACTCCTGTTAAAAAAAGATTATGGCACATAGGGATCAATCGAGATGTCTCCTTCGCACCCATGATCCCGCCGACCTGGGCAACACTTAAAACATCTCCCTTAGTGATATTCTGATCAACGATGTTTTCCAAGGTTTCTTTTTTCATAACAACCTTTCCAACTGCAATAGCCCTACGCTTGGTTTCTCCTTTCACTCCTACATCGACCATTTTCGCTCTGCCTTCTTTATTAAAATGAGTCAACCCTTCCATAAACACGCCTCCTCTATTCTAATTCAAATGCAATAATCTCTTCCTCCATATTATCCAGTGCCTCGTTTACCAGACCCTCCACGTCTAACTTTTCTTCAGAAGCTTTAATAAAGTCAAGACGGGGTTTAATTAGTGGTCTTTTCGGTAAGAAGACAGAACAGCAGTCCTCAAAGGGTTGTATTGAAATTTCATAGGTGTTGATCTCTTTAGAGATTTTCACAATATCTTCTTTATCAAAAGCAATAAGTGGTCTAAAAATCGGTATTTCCGATACATCAGTAACCACTTTAAGACTCTCCATCGTCTGGCTGGCTACCTGTCCAATATTATCTCCCGTAATTAATGCGTCAAAATAATTTTTCTTCGCAATTTCTTGCGCAATTCTTGTCATGAATCTTCTAGAGATTATGGTCATCTCCTCTTCTTGACAAAACTCTCGAATCGACTTTTGGATATTTAATAAATTCACACTGAATATCTTAAATTCTCCAATATACATACTTAGTTCTTTGGCCAGATCCATAATTTTCTCTTGAGCCCGTTCGCTGGTAAAAGGATAACTATGGAAATGAACAGCGTGTACTTTTACGCCTCTTTTTGCCATAATCCAACCGGCTACCGGGCTGTCAATCCCACCGGATAACAACAATAATGCTGAGCCATTCGTCTCCAGAGGAAGCCCCCCATGGGCTTTGTAGTGGTCACTGCTAATATAGGTTTTATTACGAATTTCCACTTTAATCTCAACATCCGGGTTATGAACATCTACATGAACTTTGTCTCCTAATTGTTCAAGCAGGTATTCTCCAACGGAACTGTTTACTTCCATGGACTTTATCGGAAATTTTTTATTTGCCCGCTTCGTTACCACCTTGAAACTATGCACTCGGTCCTTCTCTATTCTATTTTTCAACTCTTCTAATGCGGTCTTTTTTATTTTATCAAAATCTGTCTCAATGCATTTTGCCGTACTTAAAGAGACAATACCGAAAACTTTTCGCACTTTGTCGATGATTTCAGGCTGATCCTTTTTATGGGATTTGATGTATATCCGACTGTATTCCTGATATACGGAAACATCTTCGATCCCCTTAATGTTGTTTCTAATATGCTTAAGCAATTTATTCTCAAAAAATCGTTTATTCTTCCCTTTCAAATTGATCTCGCCGAATCGTACAATTATTACATTTTCCATTTTTTCACCTCTTCATGATCATTCGTAAATCTTTTACTAACGTTTTTAATTGCTTGAGAGTATAGTCCAATTCCTCTTTTGTGGTAAAGCGACTGAAACTGAACCGAAGCGCGCTGTCGATTACTGCATTCTTTAAACCCATTGCCTGAAGTACATGACTGTGACTTAGCTCTTTCGAAGTGCAGGCTGAACCAGAAGACACATAAATCCCTTGACTCTCCAGACTGTGAAGCAAGACTTCACTCTTAACGCCAATAAAGGAGACATTTAAAATATATGGGCTTTCATTATCCAGGCTTCCCGTTATGAAAACAATATCCTCAATCTCTTTTTCCAATGATGAAACAAAATATTTTTTTAATGCAAACATCGAATCATAGCATTCCCGTTTGTTTATCAGAAGTTCTTTGAGACCTGCGCCAAAACCCAAAATTCCAGGGACATTTTCGGTACCGGGTCTGAGGGAAAGCTCCTGCGACCCGCCAAATAATAAAGGTTTGACCCGAGTCCCTTCGTTTACGTATAAAAATCCGACTCCCTTTGGACCATGAAATTTATGGGCACTTCCTGTAAGCAGGTTAATATTGCATTTTTTCACATCCACATCGATTTTACCAAAAGCCTGAACCCCATCCACATGAAATTTCGCTGTCGGACATTTATCCCGGATCATTTCACCAATTTTCTCAATGGGCTGTATAACCCCGGTTTCATTATTGATATTCGAGATACTGACAAGT
>JBEPWR010000062.1:0-8190 GCA_041642335.1 Eubacteriales bacterium | reverse complement strand
AGGTACGGGAAGCGATTGATCTTCTAAAGGGAAAAGGGCCTCAGGATTTATTGGAACTTTGTAGCTACTTGGGAAGCTATATGCTGCTCCTCGCCGATAAGGTTTCCAACCTTGAAGAGGGCATAAATAAGATTCACGAAGTTATTGATAACGGTAAAGCTCTAGAAGTTTTTAAGTCTTTTGTAAAGA
This sequence comes from Eubacteriales bacterium, assembly GCA_041642335.1. GTDB lineage: Bacteria > Bacillota > Clostridia > Peptostreptococcales > T1SED10-28 > Isachenkonia. The sequence goes on along the minus strand of JBEPWR010000062.1, from coordinate 8,001 downwards.
GCCAAGGAGGCGACATTCAATACATTGAAAATCCGTCATTACTGCATGACACAGAGTCTGTTTATGTGTATAAAGCAACCAAAGATGGCTTCATTCATCAGTTGGATGCAGAACTTATAGGGAAATCCGCTTTATCGCTCGGAGCGGGTCGCTTGAATAAATCAACGAAGATCGATCATAGTGTTGGGTTGCAGCTTGAGAAAAAAATTGGCGACTTTGTAAAAAAAGGAGAACCTATAATAAAGGTGTATTTTAATGATGAGGACAAGCTAAATCATGCACTGGAGTTCTTGGAAAAATCTATTAAAATTTCTGAGGAGTCGAAAGAAGCTCGAAAAATCATTCATGGTGTAGTAACAAAAGAAGAGGAAAAGAGGCTATGATAGCCTCTTTTTTTTAGCAAAATAAGTTCAATAAATATTGATCAATAAAGACCGGTCATGTTGTAGAAAATCGGAAATATGTTATAATTTTTATTAGATAGTACAAAGGATGTGGTGATGATTAAATTAATAATCAGTCATGAGAATTTAGATTTTGATGGTCTTTCCAGTATGATTGCCTGTAAAATTTTATATCCTGACGGCGTACTTGTCTACTCAGGAAAACTGGACAAGGAAATAAAGAGTTTTATTAATTTGTATAAATACTCCTTGCAAATCTATAATTATAGCGAGATTAATCTCGACACAGTCGATTCACTAATAATCGTTGATACAAACTCGAAAAATCGTCTAGGTCCATTTAAGAACATACTGAATAATGACCTGGAAGTTACCATATTCGATCACCACAAACCTACACAGGAAAGCATCGCTGCATCGAAAATGGTTATAAAATATTATGGTTCCTGTACCACTATTCTACTAAAAAAAATCATAAAGAAAAACATGGAAATCACCCCATTTCAAGCAACGCTGTTTTTGCTAGGCATCTATGCGGATACTAATTGCTTAACCTTTAAAAATACCACGTATCATGATGCAGAGGTGGTAGCTTTTTTGTTTCGGAAACGAGCCGACCTGGATATTGTTAATGAATATTTATATGAATTTACCAACGAAGAACAGGATAAGCTATTAATGACCCTTCTGACGAATATAGAAACTGTTGAAGTAAAAAAATATCAAATATTTTTCTCATATTCAGAACATCATGAATATATCAGCGGTTTAAGTAATATCGCCAGTAAAATCACTCATATTAAAAATACGGACGCTTTATTTATTATCTCAAAAATGGGAGATAAAACCTATATCGTTGGTCGAAGTCTAGAAGATGATATTAATATTGCTGAAGTTTTAGAAGCTTTTGATGGGGGTGGCCACCGAAGAGCCGGATCGGCTTCTGTAAAGAATGGCGAAATTGGTGATATTAAAGAAAGAATCCTGAACATGTTAAGAAAAAAAATCACTCCCCAAATAAAAGCGAAGGATATTATGAGTTATCCCGTAAAAACTTTGTTAGAAGATATGTCTGTGGAAAATGCAAATCGGATAATGTTGCGATATGGACATACCGGTATGCCGGTAGTAAAAGATGATAAACTGATAGGGATCATCTCTCGGACCGATTTGGATAAAGCCATGATTCATGACTTATCCCATGCGCCTATTAAAGGTTTTATGAAACAAAAGGTTATTACCATCGAACCGAATACAAGCATCAATGAGATTAATGAGCTTCTTACAAAACATAATATTGGACGGTTGCCGGTTATGCAGGGGGATAAAATTGTAGGAATCGTAACGCGGACCAATTTATTACAACAAATTCACGGAGATTCCATCCCCCGGTGGTATAAGTCTAATTACGATCAGTCCCATGAATTCTTAGATGTGAAAGAAAAAATACATCAGTTGCCTGAAGAGATTGCAGACCTCATCGAGACTGTTCGAGAGGTAGCTAAAGTAGGAAATCATAAGATGTATATCGTCGGTGGATTTGTAAGAGATCTCCTGCTGAATCGAAAAAACTTCGATTTGGATTTTGTTGTAGAGGGAGATGCTATTGAAATAGCAGAACAGGTTAACCACCGATTAAAGGGACGATTAATCAGTCATGAAAAGTTTCAAACTGCGGTTATTACTTTACAGGATCAGCCCCATATTGACTTTGTCTCTGCACGAAGAGAGTATTATGAATACCCCGCAGCACTTCCAAAAGTTGAAAAATCCACTATTTGGAACGACCTCTTTCGCAGAGACTTTACCATTAACTGCATGGCTATTGAACTGAATGGTAAAAATGAATACCAATTAATTGATTATTTTAGCGGGTTAGATGATCTTTACAGTGGACAGATACGAGCGCTTTATAACCTAAGCTTTATAGAGGATCCGACTAGAATTTTTAGAGCTGTCCGATTTGCTTCCAGACTGAATTTTTCCATTGAGGAAGAGACGAAAAAATTTATTCTTCAAGCCGTGAATGATAAAATGGTGAATAAGCTCAGCCATGATCGTATTAGGGAAGAGATCCATGGGATTTTTAAAGATGAAAATTTACACCGCAGTCTTGTCCTAATGAAAGAACTCCATATTTTTAAAACCCTGAATGAAGGGTATGATATTTCTTCGGAAGAAATACAAAAAGTTGATAATATACCTAACACTTTAAAAAACTTCAACACAATCGATCGTGAGGATATTCGGTATTCGGACATTATTGTTCAGCAACTTTTAAGTGGGCTTCCTATAGGGCTGGTGCCAAAAATTATCAATAATTATGTCAGCTATCGCCAATCATACCATGGGATCATCGAGGGATTGCGAAAAAAAAATAAAGTATATCAGCATTTACAATCCCAGAATGTAGAGTTATATGATATCTATACGCTATTGGAATTTGCCACAGATGAAATGCTGGTTTTTTATTACAACGACTGTAATAATAGTGATATAAAGCATTATTTACTATATTATAAAATAAAGTTACAGTCAATTCATACGCTTATAACTGGACAAGATCTGCTTGACCTAGGAGTTAAGCCTGGCCCATTATTTAAAAGAATTTTAAAAGAGGTACTAAAAGCAAAGATTCAGGGTCATATTTATACGAAAGAAGATGAGTTGGCTTATGCGAAGAAATTATATAAAAATTATTTAGAAATGAGTTGAGGGAAATGGAGAACCACCATAATAAGACCTCCTACCAAGTGAAATTAGAGGCTTTTGAGGGTCCTATGGATATGTTGATCCACTTAATTGAGAATCAAAAACTTGAAATTTATGACATTCCTATCGTAAGAATCACAGAACAATATTTACAGTACCTGTCACAAATGAAACAATGCAATCTGGAAATAACCGGTGACTTTTTGGTAATGGCAGCTACACTGATCGATATTAAATCAAGAATGCTTCTTCCCTCAATAGAAAACCTTGAGGAAGAGGATGAAGATCCCAGATTAAGCCTTATTGAAAGACTGGTTGAATATAAGAAATTCAAGAGAGCATCAGAAACCCTAAAAATGCGGGAAAGCACATTAGAAACCCGTTTTTTCAAAATGCGCGATGATTTAAGCTTTCTAGAAGATTCAAGTGATAAGAATAAACAGATGGATAATATATCAGCTATTGATTTAATGAAGGCCTGGGATAAACTTATAGCGAAAAAAAATATAAACTATAATACCAGTAGTGCTTTCAATTCCGTACGCAAAGACCCTGTTACAGTAGAAGAGAAAATTTTAGAACTAAAAAAACGATTGGAAAGCGAGTCCCAGATACTGTTTGAAAAAGTTTTTGAAACATCTGTCAATAAAATACAATTAATTACTACCTTTTTAGCGGTCTTGGAACTAGCTAAAAATCGTATGATCATCATTAATCAGGATCAAAAGACTTACTCGATACTGCTATGTCTTCGAGAAAAAGCTATTACAGTATAATGAGGTGAAATAGTGAAAAAAGAAGATCATCAAGCCGTCCTTGAATCCCTGCTTTTCGCCTGGGGGGATCCATTAGAAATAAAAGATATCGCTAAAATATTAGATTTGGATGAAAAAAATACAAAAAAAGTAGTTGATCAATTACGTGAGGAATACCTAAATGCAAAACGAGGCATTGAGCTAGTTAAAATTGGAACCAAAGTACAATTAACATCAAAACAGTCCATGTATCCATATATTAAAAAATTACTACCGAAGGACCAACGACGTTCTTTATCAAGAGCAACAATCGAGACTTTAGCCATTATTGTATATAAACAACCGATCACCAAAAATGAAATTGAAAAAATACGTGGAGTAAAATGCGATAAACCGTTAAACAACTTGCAACAAGAAAATTTGATCTTTGAAAAGGACCGACTGAATACGATCGGACGTCCGATTGTTTATGCCACCACAGAGTATTTCTTGAAAAAATTTGGATTTGAAAGCCTTGAAGGTCTACCTGAGCTTTCAGACTTCGAAGGGGAGATTGATACTTCCGATTCTCTGCCGATATAGAGCCTTAAAGAATAATAGGAGGAATATTGTGCGTTTACAAAAATATTTAGCCCACTGTGGCATAGCATCCAGAAGAAAAAGTGAAGAACTGATTAAAAAAGGACTTGTTAAAGTAAATGGAAAAATTGTTACAGAAATGGGATACAAAATAGATCTTTCCAACGATCAGGTTATGTATGATGGAGAAGTTGTCACTCCTGAAGTAAAACACGTCTATATCATGTTAAATAAACCCGAGGGCGTAATTACTTCCTCAAAAGATCAGTTTAATCGTGAAACGGTCTTAGACTTGGTTAAAACCGAATATCGTATTTACCCGGTAGGGAGGCTGGATTATGATACATCCGGTTTGATTCTGCTAACCAATGATGGCGAATTTGCAAACCAAATGATGCATCCGAATTACAAAGTTCCCAAGACCTACCATGCTTTAGTTAAAGGATCTCCTAACTCCAGTGAGATCATGCAGTTTGAAACGGGTTTGTTAATCGATGGTCAATACACTCAGCCTGCTTCTTTGGATATATTGAAATCTGAGCGCAACAGCCTCTTAAAGATTATCATTTCAGAGGGCCGAAATCGTCAAGTCCGAAAAATGTGCGAAGCAATAGGTCATCCGGTTATAAAACTAAAACGAGTAGCCATTGGCAATATAACACTTGGTTCTTTAGAAAAAGGACAGTGGCGTTATCTTAAAAATGAAGAAATTAAAGAATTAAAAAGATTATAGGATTTTTATAATATGAATAATATTATTAGACCTGGACACAACAGAAAAGGGGCGTTATAATGTTAATGATTAGAAAAATCACCAAGGATGATCAGATGATTTTTCAACAATTTTGCAGGAAGTTTGGGACAGAAGAAATATTACAAGATACTACTTTATATTTTGGAGTCTTTGATAATATTGGTCTTCACGGCTATACAAAAGTAGAACTGAATTTCCTTCCTAAACCTTTCCTGTCTGATATTCAAATAACGGGTACGCTCAAATCGTCCATTGTTGAAGGACTTCTTAGAGGAACCTTTAATTATTGTTACATCCATCGAGACAAAAATATAATAGTATCTAAGATTAATTGGCTAGAGGATTACCTTGTAGAAGCCCTAGAAATTATAAAGAAAAATGCATATAATCAAACTGCTTATTACGAGTTGGACTTAGAAAAACTATTTAACAAACCGTGTAAAGGAAGATCAATGTGTCAGTAAAACCGATTATACAGAACACAAACATTGTAAAAACCCTATTAGATCGGAAACTCCAAAATGGAGACATCGTAGTAGATGCTACCATGGGAAATGGAAACGATACCCTATTTCTTTGTCAAAAGGTTTTACCTCTAGGAAAGGTCTATGCCTTTGACATTCAAGAAGATGCTTTTATAAACACCACTAAACTTTTACAAGAGCATAATTTCACTTTACATTTGGGCAAGCAAGTTCACTGTATCAAAGATTCTCATGCAAATTTTGAGCAGTATCTTTCAGAATCAGTAGATGTCTTTATGTATAACTTAGGTTACCTTCCGGGAGGCGATCATTCCATAATTACTGACCCGAAATCGACTATTGAATCTTTGAAAATAGCCTCAAAAAAGTTAAAAGAAGGCGGGATTATATCCATAATCGTCTATTATGGTCATTCGGGAGGAGAGATAGAAAAAAGAGCTTTGGAAAAGTACTTAGAATCACTGTCCTCTCAACAATTTAAAATATTCCAGGGTATGATGCCTTTTAACAACCATTTTCCGCCTATTATATATATGATAGAAAAATTACGACGAAAGAAACAACCAACAAGGTAAAGGAGGACTTTCTATGTCGAAGCAAATTAAGTTTACAGAAACCGTTTTACGAGATGCCCATCAATCATTGCTCGCTACAAGAATGAGAACTGAGGATATGATCCCGATACTAGAATCTCTTGATAAGGTAGGTTATCATTCTTTAGAGATGTGGGGAGGCGCAACATTTGATGCCAGTTTAAGATATCTGGATGAAGATCCATGGGACCGACTAAGAAAAATCAGAAAAAATGTCAAAAACACGAAATTACAGATGCTACTTAGAGGTCAAAACATTCTAGGGTATAAACACTATGCGGACGATGTTGTTGAAGAATTTATAAAAAAAGCAATTTACAATGGTATCGACATTATTCGAAACTTTGACGCACTAAATGATACAAGAAATCTGATCACAGCTCTGGAAGCAACAAAAAAAGAAGGCGGCCATGCCCAGAGTTGTATGTCTTATACCTTAAGTCCAGTCCATAACATCGCATATTATGTTAAAAAAGCTAAACAACTAGAGGATATGGGCTCGGATTCTATATGCATAAAGGATATGTCCGGAATCTTAACGCCTTATGTTGCTTATGATTTAGTAAAAGCGATGAAAGAGACCGTTAAAATCCCAATCCAGGTGCATACCCACTATAGTAGCGGAATCGCCTCTATGACATATCTAAAAGCAATTGAAGCCGGTGCAGATGTTGTCGATACTGCCATTTCCCCACTGGCTCTTGGCACCTCTCAGCCCCCTACGGAACCGATGGTCGCAGCACTACAAGGTACGAAGTATGATTCCGGACTGGATTTAAAGCAATTAAGTGATGTAGCCGAATACTTTAAACCTCTTCGCGACCGCTATTTAAAAGAAGGACTAATCGATCCTAAAGTTCTTGGAGTCGATGCTAATACTTTAATCTACCAGATTCCCGGGGGCATGTTGTCCAATTTAATTTCACAGCTGAAAGCCCAGAAAAAAGAAGATAAGCTGGATGATGTATTAAAAGAAGTTCCAAAAGTACGAAAAGATTTAGGATATCCACCGTTAGTTACCCCGATGAGCCAAATTGTCGGAACCCAGTCGGTCTTCAACGTAATTACTGGCGAACGATATAAAATGGTTCCAAAAGAGGTGCGGGACTACGTTAGTGGTCAATATGGTCAACCGCCAAAACCCATGAATCCTGAAGTAATCCAAAAAATCATTGGGGATAAAGAAGTTATTACGGAACGACCCGCTAATCGAATTGAACCACAGCTTGAAAAAATCCGCGAGGAAATGAAAGAATATATGGAACAGGAAGAAGACGTTTTATCCTATGCATTATTCCCTCAAGTCGCACTTCAGTTCTTTAAAAAACGCTGGACCGAAAAATATAAAATTGAGAGCAGTCTCTATAACGAAGAAGATAAAACCCATCCGGTGTAAAATATGATTTAAAGAAGCAAAATCCGAACCCTAGGATTTTGCTTCTTTTTAAATTGCAAGCAATGTGTTCTTTCATTGCAGATATTAGATTAATTAAACCTAAGTGGCTGTTTAAATCGTAAACTGGATGCATTAATTGCAAATAATGAAATGAAACTTGCATAGAAATTGATTTTTCAATTAATTTTGAAATACAACTTGCATAAGCCTTGGAACTTTGCTATTCTTGTATTTGAGAGTTAAAGATTAATCTTCTGAAGGGAGTTGGATTTCTTGGCGGAAAATAAAAATGTTTCTTTAAAAACGAATAAAGCCTGGTGTAA
>JBEPWR010000061.1:0-8249 GCA_041642335.1 Eubacteriales bacterium | reverse complement strand
GAAAATGATCAAAATTGAAGAGGTGGTAAAAAAATATCCCGGAATGGAACGGCCTGCAGTCAATAAACTGGACTTGAATATCGAAGAGGGAGAAATTTGTACGTTTGTCGGGCCATCGGGTTGTGGGAAAACCACAACGCTAAAAATGATCAACCGGATTATTGAACCAAGCGGCGGAAAAATTTACGTCAACGGCGAAAACGTCCTCGATCAGAATCCCAATGAGCTGCGAAAGAAAATCGGCTATGTTATTCAAAAGACGGGATTGTTTCCTCATTACTCGGTATTTGATAATATTGCCATTGTGCCGAGACTTCTCGGATGGGATGAAGAACGCATTGAAAAACGGGTGGTGGAACTCCTGGGTCTGATGAATCTGGATCCCGATGAAAACCGGGATAAATTCCCCAAAGCCTTATCGGGAGGACAAAGCCAACGGGTAGGCGTGGCGAGAGCCATGGCGGCGGATCCCCCGGTTATGCTGATGGATGAGCCCTTTGGTGCGGTGGATCCCATCACTCGAAATCAGCTGCAGAATGAATTTTTAAAGCTCCAGAAAAAAGTTAATAAGACCATTTGCTTTGTTACCCATGATATTGATGAAGCAATCAAAATGGGAGATAAGATCGCAATTATGGATAAAGGAAAACTCGTGCAGTTTGATACCCCGGAAAATATCCTATTCGCACCCAAAAATGCATTTGTACAGGAGTTTGTCGGTTCCGACCGCTCTCTGAAAGTACTTAATTTACTTCGGGTTACAAAGGTAATGCGGAAAAATATCAAACGGGTTAAGGAAAAAATCGAAATTGATGAAATCAAAAAATACTTTACCCATCCGGAAAAAAACCGAATCCTGATTGAAAATGATGAACAGGAAGTTGTGGGTTATGTGGCAAAGGAAGATATTACAAAAGATGCTACCATAAAGGACTGGAATAAGGCCATCAAACTCTTTCCGTCTTCGCTTAATGAACATAATACTTTAAAGGACGCCATGTCCGATATGCTTCAGCACAATATCGCCGCACTTCCCGTATTAAGTAAAGATAATAAATTTATGGGAATTGTAACCTTTGCAGATATTCGATCTTATATTGGAGAGGCATATGAAGAGTATGATCAAGAAGAAAACGAGGTGTTGTAGTGATGAACGAACTCCAACGAATAGCGAACTTCTTTACAAACAACCTCGATCGTATTATCGGCTATACCTTGGAGCATCTGATTTTAATAGCCATTGCCATTGTTTTTTCCGTAGCTCTCTGGGTATCCATCGGAATTGCCCTCAGAAATAATAAAAACATGGCTAACGGAGTTTTAGGTTTGGGAAGCTTTATCATGTCTGTTCCGAGTATTGCGCTTTACGGAATTTTAATCAGTATCCCGGGTCTTGGCCTTAGCCGACAAAGTGCAGTAGTCGGTTTGGTTTTATACTCGATGCTTCCCATTTTGAGGAATGTCTATGTAGCCCTGAATGAAGTGGATAAAAATATTCTGGAAGCCGCAAAAGGCATGGGCATGAGTGAAGGACAGATTCTTCGTAAAGTACAACTGCCCCTCGCCCTTCCGGTCATCCTGGCCGGTGTTCGAGTGGCAACAGTGATGATGGTAGGAATTGCCACACTGGCGGTTTATATCGGAGAAAGAAACCTGGGAGTTTTAATTGAGCAGGGTCTGAAACGCTCACGATCCGACATGATCATTGTAGGAGCCTTACTGGTTACCGTATTTGTGGTAATCATCGATTTTTTCATTGGATGGTTGGAAAAAAACATTGTCTCCAAAGGAATCCAAAGTGATGATTCATCAGTATCAGGAGGTGATCTATAATGGGTGTCGAACGTTTAATCGAAATAATTCAGGAACAGGGAATTCAGTTACTGCAACGACATTTGTATTTGGTTTTCGTCTCGCTGTTCTTTGCGATCATAACGGCCCTACCTATTGGGATATTGGTTACCCGGCCACCTTTTAATAAAAAAATCAACCAGATTTTATCCTTTCTGAATACGGCTCAGGGGATTCCAAGCTTAGCGGTTATTGCGATCTTTCTTCCCATTATGGGAGTCGGAGTACGCCCGGCAATTTTCGCATTGTCAATATATGCTTTACTACCGATTGCACGGAATACCGTAGCAGCGATTAACTCTTTGGATCCTGATGTGTTGGAAGCCGCTAAAGGAATGGGTCTTTCGAAAAGAGAAATTCTGTTTAAAGTGGAACTGCCTCTGGCAGCCCCGATTATTGTAGCGGGAATCCAAACAGCGACCATCTTTACGGTTGGAACCGCTACCATTGCACACTTAATTGGTGCAGGAGGTCTTGGTCGACTGATTTTTACCGGAATCGCCATGAACAGTCCGGAGTTTATTCTGGCAGGTTCGTTAATTGCCGCGGCCATTGCCATCACCTTGGATCAATTATTGGGATATTTCCAAACCCGGGTCCGAAGGAAGTTTGGAGGTTAAGGGTTGGATGCAGATACTTACTAAATTCTATGGTCAGTAATAATTTTTTAATATATCAAGGAGGAGATGGAATGAAAAGGAAAAGTACAAATTTTAAAAAGTGGACAGTTTTACTGGTTGTTTTATTAGCGGCCACGGCACTGTTTATCGGATGTGGCGAGGAGGATGCAGACAATCCTACAGTCACGGTAGCTTCAAAGCCCTGGACCGAGCAATTGATTCTTGGAAATATGCTGATTGATATCTTTGAGCATCACGACATTCCCGTGGAAGATCGATTGGGTCTTGGAGAATCCGATGTGATTCGTCCCGCACTGCATAACGATGAAGTGGATATTTATTGGGAGTACACCGGAACCACATTGCTAACCCTTATGCATCATGATCCCGTTGGCGAAGCTGATGAAGCCTACCAACTGGTAAAAGAATGGGATAAGGAAGAAAATGATGTGGTATGGCTGGATTATTCGTCGGCAAACAATGCTTATGTGTTGATTATGCGTTCAGATCATGCAGAAGAGCTTGGTATTGAAAATATTTCTGACTTGTCGGAGTACGTCAATGAGAATCCGGATGAATTAGTGCTTGGCTGTAATGAAGTATTTTATGAAAGAGAAGATGGAATTCAGGGATTGGAAGAGGATTATGGATTCGAGTTTGGGATGGATAACATCACGTTCCTTGGAACCGGTCTATATTATGATGCCCTACGAGAAGGAGAGACCGACGTTTCGGAAGGTTTCGGAACCGACGGAAGAATCCCTGCCTTTGACCTTGTAATCATTGAAGATGATCAGAACTTCTTCCCGGTATATAATCCGGCGCCGATCATCCGACAGGAAACCCTGGATGCTTATCCTGAAATTGAAGAGTATTTAAAGGAACTGACGGATCTGCTGGATCATGAAACCTTAATGTTGTTGAATGAAGATGTGGACCTTGAAGAAATTGAGCCGGATATTGTTGCGGAAGATTTCTTAAGAGAAAACGGTTTAATCGATTAAGAATAATTAAAAGCACCGTTTACCCAAAAGAGGTAAACGGTGCTTTTTAGGTTGATTTAACATGTTGATTTAACATAAGGATCATTTGGGAGAGGCAAGCTTTTTGTGATCTTCTGAGGAATTGATAGGACGGAGATGTCGAATCACCTCTTCGATAAAAATGTAGAATACGGTCCGGGATTTTTGGTGGGGCAGTAAGTCCTTGGACTGTGGGTACTTTGAGAGCCAAATAAGCTGGTCGCAACTCTCCAGCAACTGTTTATTGTATTCCTCGCAAAGAATCAGGACCTTTGCTCCTCGAGCACCTGCTGCCTGATAAAGGTCGGAAAAAGATCGAAAAGCCCCTGTGGTGGTTAGAATCACCAGCAAAGTATCGGAATCCAAAAGATTTTGCACCATGAATTCCTCCGATAGGGCATTGACCACCTTATTGCTGGAAAGACGAAGCTTATATTCAAAATACTCTGCTGCTAGGTAAGAAGGGCCATGGCCGAAAAACAGCACCTTTTGAACATCTCCGATCTCTTTTACAAAGGCGGTGACCAGGGTCGGATCAAAATCCTCGATAATCTTTTGTAGACGGTCCAGTTCACTGCTGGTCTCGGATGCGGAGAGGTCCTTCCCGTAAAGAAATCGGATATACTGTTTATAGTTTTTGAAGCCCAGTTTTTGAACAAACTTTGAAATTTTAGATGGAGAGCAGTTGCACATTTTGGCAGCATCATCAATAGTAATGGAAGAATGGTTTTTTACAGCCTCCTGTAATTTTTCATGAATTATCTTATCCAGTTTATTCAACTTACTAAAATTTAATCGGATCATCAGTGCTCAACTCCTTTTCTATAAAACTTTTATAAGTCAAGCCTAGCATCGATTCATAAAAAAGTAAAGGTAAAATCGGAAAGTTTTCCATAGATAAATGAATTGACAAATAAAACCGTAAAACTTTCCTATAATTTATTGACTAGAGCCCTTAGGAGTAGTATCATAAAATCAAAGAGATAGGATGGATTTACCTGCTAGGTAAAGGTTTTTCGGTCCTATAAAAAACTTGGAGGGATCATTATGGAAACGAAAGATTTACTAAAGGAGCTGCGGAACCTGCTTGATGAGGAGCAAATCAACACGGATGAAGAGGATCTCTATGATGCATCGGCGGACCGGTACAAGAAATATGCGAAGGTTCGAAGAGTACTGGATGTGCCTATGCCAAAGGCGATTGTATATCCGAATTCGGCGGAGGAAGTAAGCAAACTGTTGATGTTCTGCAACGAAAATAAAATCAATGTCATTCCCCGTTCCGGAAAAACCGCAACGGAAGGCGGCCTTGAAAACTGGAAGGAAAACACCCTTGTTATTGATGCGAAAAATCTTAACAAAACAATTAAAATCGATGAATACAATATGCAGGCTACTGTACAAGCCGGTGTGGTTTTGGGAGATTTGGAAGAGGAACTGAGAAAAAAAGGTTACACCACTGGCCATTCCCCGCAATCAAAACCCGTGGCAAAAATGGGCGGACTGGTGGCCACAAGAAGCATCGGGCAGTTGTCGACACTGTACGGCGGCATTGAAGATATGGTCGTGGGACTGGAATGCGTATTCCCTGACGGACATATTGCAAGAATTAAAAATGTCAGTCGGCGAGCCGGTGGACCGGATATCCGGCACATCGTGATTGGAAATGAAGGTTCCCTTTGTTATATTACGGAGGTAACCGTGAAACTTTTTAAATACTTCCCGGAAAACAATGAATTTCACGGATTTTTAGTTAAAGATATGGATTCGGGAATTAAAGTACTGCGGGAGGTTATGGTAAACGGATATCGGCCATCCGTGGCCCGGTGCTACTCGGAAGAGGATGCGAAGCAACATTTTTATCACTTCTCCAAAGATCACTGCGTTTTGATTTTTATGGCGGAAGGCAACAAAGAAATTGCGGAAGCTACAGGAAAAGGGATTGAAAAAGCGGCAGCGAAGTTTCAGGACAGCATCATCGAGAAAGTGGACAGTCAGCTCCTTGAAGAATGGTTTGAAAACTTAAACTGGTCCCAGCAGGATATTGATGATGAATATGAGGGGATGCTGGAAAATGACAGTCACAGCGGATATACCACAGAAGTCTCGGGGGACTGGGAAACCATTATCCAAATTTACCATAATGTAATGAAAAGAATCAAAGAAGAATACCACCGGGTGGAAGACCTTACGCTTCTTGGCGGACACTCCTCCCATAGTTACATCAACGGTACGAATATGTATTTTGTATACAATTATGAAATTCATTGTGCGCCGGAAGATGAAATGCGGGTTTATCATCACCCTCTGCAGCGGATTATCGTGGAGGAAACCTTAAAGCTGGGCGGATCCATGTGCCATCACCACGGCATCGGAAAGTTTCGAAATGAATGGACGAAGGAGGAGCACGGATCAGCCTACTATATGCTTGAGAAGTTGAAAAAGACCTTTGATCCGAATAATATTATGAACTTCGGTACCATCTATCCTCAAAAAGAAGGGGAAAAATATCAGAAATAGACAGGAGAAGGCTATGAAGATTATTTGCTTAGTGAAATTTGTCCCCGACCTGGATAAAATCCAATTTGATAAGAAAAAAAATGTCTTGATGCGGGAGAATGCCCGACTCAGCATCAATCCCGATGATGAGACGGCGCTGGCTGCGTCTCTGAAGCTAAAGGAGAAGTATCCGGAAACCGTCATTGAGATCCTCAGCATGGGACCCAAGAGTGTCGCTCGGAAGTTTCAGGATCTTTTACGAAGAAATGTGGACAAAGGAATCTTAATCAGCGATCCTTTATATGTCGGCAGTGACACCTTCGCCACCAGCCGTATTCTAACTGCCTATCTGAAGCGTCAGAAGGTGGACTGGATTTTCACCGGCACCCATTCTCTTGACGGAGATACTTCCCATGTACCGGCCCAAATTGCGGAACTTCTGCAAATGGATCATCTGAATAATGTCGTAAATTTCGATAGGGAAAAGTTGATGGAAGGTACCGCGCTGCTTCGTGTGGACTGCGAAGGACAGATCCTGGAGTTTCGGATGGACCGTCCTGGGATACTGAGTTTCGAGAAAAGTCGGGAGTTTAAAATGCCTTATATCCGGTACGAGGATTTTCAACGGGACGTCAGTGATCAACTGGAGATTTTGACGAATAAGGACCTTCAACTTTCGGAGAAGGAAGTGGGACTTTCCGGATCCATGACGGAGGTATCCAGAACCTTTATAAAAGAGTTGGTAAATAAGGAGAGTATCACTGTGAAAACCGACGATGAGGGAATTGAACGGGTTTACGAATTCTTAAAAGAAAAGGATTATATATAATATGAAAAAATGTCTAATTTATGTGGAAGAAAACTATCCCCGGGATGCCGTGGATCTATTGGAAGCCGTGGACCGCATATACGGCAGTGGAAATGCAAAAGTGTACGGATTTGGTGATGAAGAAGTATTAGGGTCTCTGGAAGGGTATTTTGATGTTTTGATTCCTAGCGGGAAGGAACAATTGGATCCCTACGATATAAAAACATTGACCAGTCGTCTGGAAGAACTGCATGAGGCCTTTAGATTTGACAGTATTCTCATTTTGGCAACCCATCTCGGCAGAATGATCGCACCGCGACTGGCGATGCGATTACAAACCGGGCTGGTTGCGGATATTACCGGAGTTAACGTTGATGGGGACCGGATCGAACTGATCCGTCCTGCCTATAGTGGAAAATTGATGGCGGCGATTACTGTTCGGGGCACAGGTCCAATGATGATGACGGTCAGACAGAAGGTATTTCAGTGGGAGAAAAAACGGGTTTCCGACAGTCAGTGGAAATCCTTTGAATTTAAAGATTCCGGAGTCGGGCCTGAAAAGAACACTTCCCTGGAACTGCTTCGCGCTGAAGAGAAAGAAGATTTTACAGACATCCGGGAAAGCGAAATTCTTGTTGCCGGAGGCCGGGGAACCGCCTCTTATTTTGAAGAACTGGAGAGCCTAGCGAAGGTATTAAACGGTCAGGTGGCCGCCAGTCGAAAGATTATTGATCAGCAGATTGCGCCCCGAAGGATTCAAGTGGGACAATCGGGAAAAACTGTGAATCCCAAACTCTACATTGCCATCGGTATCAGTGGCGCGATCCAGCATATAGAAGGACTGAAAAATGTGGAACACGTCATTGCGGTAAATAAAAATAGTCGGGCGCCGATCTGCAGTATTGCCGATATTGTGGTGGAAGGTGACGGTAAAGAATTTATCGAGAAGCTGCTTCGGCGGATCCGGCATGGCAAGGAAATTTAATAATTTGGAGGGAAAAGTGTATGACTTTAGGGGATTTCAATATGGAATATTTTTCGTTGAGCGGAAAAAATGCCATTGTTACCGGAGGTACCAGCGGTCTTGGACAGGCTTTCTCAATCGCTCTGGCAAAAGCCGGAGCCAATGTAATGGCAGTCAGTATTTCAGGAGACGATGGAACTACCGGGAAAGAAATTGAAAAGTGCGGTGTCGAGTATCACTATATTCAGGCGGACCTGACTGATGATGGGGCCTGTAAAAGAACCGTGGACGCCTGTGTTAAGGAGTGGGGCAGCGTGGATATCGTCGTCAACAGTGCAGGAATTTCCATCAATATCGAAGACGTGACGAAGTTTACCCGGGTTGAGTGGGACAAAATGGTGTCAGTAAATCTAACCGCAGTATACGAAATCACCCATGAAGCCAGTAAGCATATGATCAAGCAAAGAAGCGGAAAAATCATCAAC
>JBEPWR010000060.1:0-8361 GCA_041642335.1 Eubacteriales bacterium | reverse complement strand
CTTTCCTCAACGGAAGGCAAAACCTATGAAAGAACCACCGCCCGGGGAATTATCCTTAAAGGCGAAAAAATCCTGTTAATGTATACCAAACATTATAATGATTATAGTTTTCCCGGAGGCGGCGTTGATCCAACGGAGGATGTCATCGCCGGGCTCAAAAGAGAACTCTTTGAAGAAACCGGGGCACAAAATATTGAAGTGGTATCGGAGTTTGGCTATATTGACGAATATCGTCCCCATTATAAAGAGGAATTCGACCTGATTCATATGGTCTCCTATTTTTATTTATGCCAGGTTTCCGAAGCCTTTCTGGAGCCGGATTTGGAAGACTATGAAAAGGCGAACGGTATGAAAGCCCTTTGGGTAAATATTCATGAGGCGATTGCCCATAACAAAAAGGTCATCCGCAACAAAGAAGCTTCCATGGGCTTTTCAATCCTACGGGAAACCTTTGCGCTTGAAAAAATTGCCGAGAAGTACCTTTCCCATAAAAAAATCTGCGGATAAAAAAAGATCCCTGCTCCTGATTAAGAGCACGGATCTTTTTTTATTACTAGACTTTATTAAAGGTGAGTGTACTCATAGTATATCGGTTAATGCCGTCTTTAAAAACCGTCCCGAGTCCTTTTCTTACTCCTTCTTCCGGTCCCTTCCCTCTCAGTCTAGGGGCGGACTTCATCCTGCATCTCCGTTAAGTTTTTCCAGTAGCGTTTGGGCATAAACTGTTGCTGCAGTTTTTTATTTTTACGGTCTTTAATGGTAATGCTTTGATGAAATTCTTTCCATAAGGATTGAAAAAGGGCTTCCCTTTTGTGAAGCTTCAGGTCTTTTTCCGGAGGATAATCCCGAAGCAGCCAGTCTTCACCCGCTCCAATGACCAAGAGGTCTCTTGCTTCATCATGGATCATCCATCGCTCCGCGGCCAAGCGCTTGGCAAAATGGGGAGCAATCAGACTTACAATATTGTATTTTGGTTGAATCTTCGAGTAGAGTATGCCTTCTTCAAGTTCCATAAAGCGGGTAAGTCCCAGCATCCGGTGCTGTTCTCTTTTCACTTTCCGCGTCAGGCTGTGCAGGGATCGAACGGTTTCATTGGCCAGGTAGGAATCCACGCTGGCTCCTTTCTTAAAGCCGAGGCGGATGTAGTGGTAAATGGTTATATGTCGTCCTTCTTCATCGGATAAAAAGGCATAATAACAGTTTTTCAAGGCTTCCGAAGAGATTTTTTCTGAAATGCCCCGGTAAACCTTATCCGCCTTCTCCGCTTCTGTTTGAATGTCGACATACCGGGAGAGAAAATCCTTCTCTTTTTCTCCTGTCACCTGAATATCATCGGGCTTGAGTTTCTTATAGTAACTCTTATAGACCAAGGTCAGGAGCCCTTCAAAACTTCCGTCATAGGTAAGGATCAGCATCATAATTCCCCCATTACTTTACTGCTTGCTTCTTGCCGAAGAATGCTTTCCGAGTACAAATCGAAAATGGAAAGCTGGTGCTGGTGGTCCTTCGGTTTTTGGATTAATTGGCTTCGAATATTCTCAGGATAGAGGGAAATCCCGCCGTAGTACTTTCCCCTGCAGGTAATAAAGTATTTTGCCCTCTTAAGGACCACACCGATCTTTTTAAGGTCCGGATAATCCAGGCTTGATACCCGTCTCGCCTTGATGATTTTCAGCGCGGACCGAACCCCGACACCGGGGATTCGAAGAAGGGTTTCATAAGGGGCTTTGTTGATTTCCACAGGAAAAAGCTGCAGGTTTTCCAGGGCCCAGAAACATTTGGGGTCTAAGTCCAGATCAAAATTCGGCTTCTGTTCATTGAGCAGCTCCTTCGCTGTAAAGCCATAAAAGCGCAACAGCCAGTCCCCCTGATAGAGACGGTGTTCCCGAAGTAAGGGGGGCTTGGTTTGAATACTGGGCAGCCTTTTATTATCCACTGCGGGAATGTAGGCCGAATAATACACCCGTTTCATCGAGAAGCGGTTATATAAACCCTCTGAAAGCTTTAAGATGTTTAAATCCGGCTCCGGGCTTGCCCCTACAATCAGCTGGGTGGTCTGCCCCGCCGGAAGAAAGGAAGGGGTTGAGCGAAAAATCTTTTTTTCCGCCTTATAGACGCTGATTCCTTCTTTGATGGCTGCCATGGGCTGTAGAATCGTCTCTTTCCGCTTTTGCGGCGCAAGGGTTTTTAAACTTTTTTCTGAAGGCAGCTCAATATTGATACTCATCCGGTCCACATAATTACCGGCAGCATGGATGAGTTTCTCATCGGCGCCGGGTATCCCTTTCAGATGGATATATCCGTTGAACTTTCTTTCCCGTAGGGTTTTTACCACCTTAAGGAGTTGTTCCATGGTATGGTCGGGACTTTTAACAACACCGGAACTTAAAAAGAGTCCTTCAATATAATTTCTTTTATAAAAATTAAGCGTCAGCTCCACCACTTCTTCCGGGGTGAAGGTTGCCCGCTTAACGTCATTTGTTGCTTTATTTGTGCAGTACACACAGTCATAGATACATTCATTGGAATAAAGAATTTTGAGCAGGGAAACACACCGGCCGTCCTCGGTCCAGGAATGACAAATCCCGGCTTCCGAAGCATTGCCCAGCCCTCCGGAGATATTTTTTCTGCTACTTCCGCTGGATGAACAGGAAACATCATATTTGGCTGCATCCGATAAAATCTTTAATTTTTCCCGTAGTTCCATGGTCTTTCCTCCGTTCTTTCACTTCCCTGAACCTTGCTTAACATTGGTTATTTCAATAAAATTATATCACAGAACGGAGGTTTGTTCAAACTTATGTTCTTTGCTGATCCCTACTTATACGTCCTTCTATTCTTTCACTTTTTCAAAGTCTTTAAATAAATAACTGGGCTGTATACCTACATTGTTTTGGTATTTACCACTGATGTAAGGCTCGTACTCGCCTTCAATCGTATGATAGTAAAGCTGACAGATCTCAATATCCGGATAGATCCGTATCGGTTGGATGCAAAAGATTTCCAGGGTCCAGTAACCGGAAAATCCCACATCGCCGAAGCCTGCGGTAACATGGACAAAAAGGCCCAGTCGCCCAATGGAGGATCTGCCTTCCAGCATTGGAACGACATTTAGGGTTTTTGTATGCTCCACGGTTCTTCCGAGATATAGCCGATTCGGCTCTAAAACCAGGCCCTCTTTCGGTATTCTTATTTTTTTGATTTTATTCTCCTTTTTCATATCCAGCACTTCATCGGTGTAGACCAGCAGCTCATCATACAGTTTTAAATTATAACTGTTGGGATTCAGCTGCTCCGGATTAAAGGGCTCGATAAATATCTCCTTTCCCATGCGCTTTTGGATTTCTTTTCCCGATAGAATCATTGATAAACCTCCCTATGACTTTATAAGTTTTGTTTTGATGGGAAAATGAGCACCGGATTTTTGGACTGTCTTGCAATTGCATCGATTGTACTTCCGATTAAGAGTTCTTCAATTGCGCCGGTACCCCGGGTCGGAAGCGCAATAAGTGTCGCATACTTTTCTTCCGCCACCTCCATAATGTTTCTTGAGGCGGTTCCTTCCCGCACATGACTCTCGATCTGATAGCCATCATTCAAAAATTCTTCCTCGATGATTTCCAGTCGTTCTATCCACTCTTTTTTCCGGTTTTCCAGCTCCCGCTCGCTTTCACTTTTTTCCACAACGGAGACCAGAATAATTCCTTTAATTCCCTCAATCTCTTTGATCTTTTCGATCAGATCAATGGAAGCTTCGGAAAAATCTATGGGAATCAGGACTTTTTCAAACTTCTGCTGACAGTAAGCCCGTATCCCCCCTCCATCAAGTGCTCTGTATTTCTCAATTAGCATCGGGGTATTGGACATTCGAAGAACATCAAAGGTTGTGCTTCCTAAAAAACGGCTCCTGATGAAGCCTTTGCCGTGGGAGCCTAATAGAATCATCGAAGCCTTCTCCCGGTTCGCCGTCCGTACTATCTCCACACTCGGAATCCCCGTAACGACCTTCACCTCAACCTTCAGACCGGACTGCTCCAGTTCCCTTCGCATCTCGTCAAGTTTTCTTTCCTCTGCCGCTTGAATCCTTTTCGCCTGATTTTCCTTAGAGAGTATATCCACCACATGAAGCAGAATCACTTTTTTCAGTCCTGAACTTTGAAGTTCCGGTATGCATTTAAGCAACTGATCCGACGGAGCCGAAAAATCCGTACACAAAAGCACCTTATCCAATAACATCTAAATCCTCTCCTTTCCCATAAGCCTTCCCGACCGCAAAATAATTAATTGAAATTCTTAAGCCTTTTATGTTTATACCCCCTTATCGCCTTTTTATAATCGGATTTTTCTATTTATTTTTTCCACGGCCTTTTCGAGACAGAGACGCCTCTTAAAGACAAGGTCCAGCAGAAGATCAATCTGACCGAGGTATTTCCCGGATTGGATAGCTCCATTAAAAAATCCTTAAGACCGAAGTCCTAAGGATTTTTGCATTCATTATTCTTCTTCCCAGTTTTTGATCTGCCAGGTTCCTCTCCGCCGTTCGTCTCCTCCGCCATAAATGCTCTTTACATAGCCATATTCGTCGGTTTCAAGCCCCAGGGCCTGAATGTTTCCATAAAATATGCTGGAGGTATTGGTACGGACGGACCAGCCTTTCTCTCTCAACTGATTTAAGACTTGATCTTCCAGGGCTTTTTCCACATAGATGGCATCATCCTCAAAGTAAAAGCGCGGCTGCATGATGGCCTCCTGAAGGTCCATCGTATTTCCGTTCTCGTCCCTTCCGAAGTAAAACTGCATGATGGTTTGGAAAACATGGGTCGGAATTCGTCTTCCTCCCGGGGTTCCCATTCCCAGCACCGCCCGTCCATGCTCTTCCATAATAAGGGGGGATATGAAGGTTCTCGGTCGTTTCCCCGGCTGATAGAAATTGGGAGATTCCGGGTCGTCACTAAAGTTTCGGGATTGATTGTTCATGAAAAAACCGGCGACTTCAATGCCTGCTCCAAATAATTCTCCCAAGGTGTTGGTTGCGGATACCATTCTCCCCTCAGGGTCAATCACCACAAAGTGGGTGGTGTTATGGGAATCCTTTCTTTCCGCCGGTGAATCATACAGGGATTCTATTTTGGTCATATCCATCTGCTCTCCCGGTTCCATCCGGACTTCCGACAATAATTCTTCTGTGTAATCCAGTGCAGTCAGAGCCTGCTGGTCCACTTCTTCAAAGTTGGGATCTCCAATGGTCTCCAGTCGGTCCTCATAGGTCACTCGAATGATTTCATTCATTAAATGAATATAATCCCCCTGTAAGGCTTCATCCTTTAAAAGATCCCCTAAGGAGTAACCCGCTTCAATATCCGCTTCCCTGTAATATTCTTTCAGATCCAGCTGACTTGCCATTTGCAGGGCCTGAATCGTTACAATCGATGAAGTGGGGTTGGCAGCCCCATAAATCGTCTGCTCTCTCCACCGCTCCCTATCCTGATCATAAAAACGGAACTGCCCTTTGGAAGGCTCTCCCACATTGACTTCATATTCCAGCAGGTCCTCCTGGGTCATGCCGGTGCGGGCAATAATCTGTTGGGCGATATCGCCTTCGTAAAAGGCCTTGGAACCCCCCTCCTGAACTTTTCGGAGGGTCGTTGCCAGCTCCGGCTTTACCAGGAGCTCTCCAATGGCGATCGGATGCCCGTCAGGGTACAGTCTTTGCTGGATCGGCCCCTGCTTTACGTAACGGGCGCCGTTAATTGCCTGGATATGAAACATCTCCGTTACCCGAAATCCTTCTTCGGCAATTTTGATGGAGGGTGCCAACAGTTCTTCCCAGGACATGGTCCCGTGATCCTGATGCAGGGTTTCCATTCCCATGACCATTCCGGGCACGGACATGCCCCGTTCCGGTCCGGCCCAGGTTGAGCTGGCACTTAAGGGTGAAATTTCCCGGTAATCATAACTGTGGACGCCTTCTTCCGGGTCATGCAGCACCAAGGCGCCGCCGCCTCCCATACCGGAACCGTAGGGTTCTACAACATTTAAGACAAAGGAAATCGCTATGGCTGCGTCAACCGCTGTTCCGCCGGCTTCCATGATTTCCATCCCAACTTCTGCAGCCTTTGGATGCAGCGCGCTGACCCCGTAAAAGTCAATGGAATAGTCTTTCTCTTCCTCTTCCACCTCACGGGTCTCATTTGCTTTTTCCCGCTCCTCCGTACTAAGGCCGTCATCGGCTTTAAGGGTAGCGATTTGATTTTCCCTGAATTCCCGGGTGGTCTCCTCCTGGTTGGCGGCCTCAAGATAGGTCCAGCCCAACAGGGAGATAATAATTATTCCGGAGAGTATATAGGTGAGATTCAGATATTTTTTATAATTAATCATCGCTGCTCCCCCTTTGTAATACTTTGGTTTGATCCAGGTCGATGATCAGTCGTCCATTTTCGATGCGGTATATCTCGGAATCAAGGTCCTTACTGAGCATCCGAAAAATTCGTCGGTCCCGATAGGCTTTTAAGAGCCCGCCGGTCTCCCTAGGTGTGGCATTTTCGATCCAGAGGGGAACGAAGGACAATTGTTTGGATCCGTCCTTTAACAGATCCAACTGTGCTATTGTAGACTCTTTTGTTGTGGTCCACCCTTGATCGAATACAAAATTCCCCAGACTGTACATAACCAAAGCTTCGTGGTCTTCGTCTTCATTCAAGGGGTTTCTTCCTTCAATAATACTGGCAGACTGCAGGACATGGGGATGATGTCCGATGATGATGTCCGCACCGTGATCTGCCATAAACTGCGCATCCACATTCTGTTCTTCATTATATCGAACCTGGTATTCCGAACCCCAATGGATATGCACAATCACCATATCCGCCCCGCCGCCGCCATCGGCTTCCGGGGTTTTTGCTTCAACAATCCGGTTTGCCAGAATGTCCATATTCGGGCTCGTAAAGACGCCACCCACATTCTCGCTGGCATCAAAGCCCCGAACATAGGAGTCCGTAATGGCTATAGTACCTATACGAAAATCCTCATCGATATCAAGATAAGAAACTCTGGAAGAATCCATCAGACCCTCTCGTTTTTGCCGGTCGGAAAGATCCAATCCATGGCCCATTCCCAAAACTTCCACATCCCGATCCTCGAAATGTTCAAGGGTTTGATACAGCGACAGATCTCCGAAATCCAGGGAATGATTATTTGCCAGCGTCACGGAATCAAAGTGTGCGCCTTCCAGCGCATCAATCGTCCAGGGCAGAGCATGAAGGTGAATATCTTTATTCAGTAATTTAGAATCCTCCATTTGCGCTTCCATTTCCGGATTATTTGCATCGATAATCGGGGATTCCAGATTTCCCGTTACATAATCGGATTCCTGGAAAAACGGGCGCACATATTCAAACACATAATCAATGTGAAAATCGTTCATCAAGGCATGCTCCTCCACATGACGGCCGAGCATCATATCGCCTACCATACTTATTCGGTATTCTACATCCTCCGGTCGAGTACTCTCCGGTTCACTGGAAGAAAAAATCCACTGATGGCTGATGAAGGGGATGGCCAAAAACACCAATAAAACAGCCGCATGAAAAGAAGCCTTCTTTTGGTGCCATTGATGCTTGATCATTCGTTTTTCCTGCTTGCTTAACTCTTTAGACATAATAAACTCCTTTCAGCCTTGCTAGACTAACTGATAAACCGTCAGGAAGCCAAAAGTCACAGCGGACAACAAGAAAGTGGAAGCAAAGGTTGGTAATACCCCCTGTTTGGCAATCGTATTTGCAATAAGCCCCGGTACAATAACTCCGATCCCCCGTAATTCAAGGACAATAAAGGGGGTAAGGCTCAAAAAGTCAAAACCCAGTTTCAATAAAATCCCTACGGTTAACATCGCGGCGAATTTCCTGCGCCCGTATAAAATCGTTATACGTTCCAATCCCTGTGTAACAATTAAAAAGGTAAGCAGGCTGATTACTGCCACCACTAAAACAAAGTATACCTGATCGAACACCAGGGCCAAATATCCGGGAACCACAAGTCCCGATGGAATAATTCCGGTTTTTTCCGCATAAATCAATGAAATAATTACACCTACAACAATCGCGATATATAAATCAGTTCCGAACATGGGCCGTTACACTCCTTTTAGTCCTATTTTCCTTTAGTGCCTTTTGTCTAGAATTCTCTGAATGAAATTCTTTAAGATTCTTCGATCCTTCATAACTCCTTATACTTTCGATGGCATGAACAATTTCCTCCCCACCCCCGTGGATATTCCCAATCCCATAAACCATGGTATTTTCCGAAAAAGAACTTAAAAATTCCATCAATTCTTCAGGCGCTTTATGCTCAAGGTTAATCAAC
>JBEPWR010000059.1:0-8439 GCA_041642335.1 Eubacteriales bacterium | reverse complement strand
TTCTTTTAACGTATCAATTCCCACAGTACAGGCGATACGGATATAGCCTTCACCGGCTTTACCAAAGGCGTTCCCCGGCAGGGTAAGCACATGGGCCTCCGCTAAAATCCGGTCGCTGACCTCTTTTGAAGTAAGTCCCGTCCCTTTGATATTGGGAAAGAGATAAAAGGTTCCCTTCGGAGGTAGCACCGAAATATTTTGGAGTTCATTAATCCTCTTCGCCGCATAGAATACCCGGTCCTGATACTCCTTTACCATCGGCGGCTGGATGGTTTTTCGCTGCCTTAGGGCATGAATCGCCGCCCGCTGGGAAACAGAAGGGGCGGTAAAGACCACATTCTCATTGATCTGCTGGATGGTCTCAATAATAAAGTCCGGAGCAAGCACATGGCCCACCCGCCATCCGGTCATGGTGTAATCCTTGGAAAAACTGTTGATGGTAATGGTCCGCTCTTTCATACCGGGAATGGAGACCATGGGAATAAACTCCCGCTGATAACTGTAGGCGCCGTAAATTTCATCGGCAATCACCAGCAAATCATGTTTCTTTGCGACCACCGCAACGGCTTCCATGGTTTCCAAACTGAAGGCGGTTCCCGTCGGGTTGTTCGGCGTGTTGACAATAATCGCTTTGGTCCGTTCGGTAATTAAGGCTTCCAGTCGCTTCGGATCGATTTCAAAATCGTCTTCTTCAAAGGTATCCAGGGAAACGGGAATCCCCCGGGCCAATCGGATTTGCTGAGGATAGGGGGTAAAGCAGGGTTCGTGGATGATCACTTCATCGCCGTCATCCAGAATGGCCTCTAGGGCAAGGTACATGCCAAGACAGGCACTGGCGGTGACCATGACCTCCCGGTCCACAAAGGGCAGCCCGAAATCTTCCAGATACATCTTTCGAATTTCCTCCCGAAGCTCGGGATCTCCCCGAAAGTCCGTATACTTGGTATGGCCGGCCTTCGCGTCCTCAAAGGCGGCGGTAATTACCGTCGCCGGCGTGGTCTGGTCCGGATCCCCGAGACTGAGGTTAATCACGTCCTCAAAGGACTTTGCCAACTCATCCGAGGCTCCCATCGGAGTCTTTTGATCTTTCCAGTAACGTTTTGCGAGATATCGATGTTTCATCAGAGCACCTCTTTTCTTAAATTGAATTTAATATATACCCAAAATCTTATAGAAATATCTCTGTAATCCCCCTATAGAATGACTATAGGAATGTGCGATGTGCTTTAGCTGGGGATGTGCGATGCGCTGTTAACACTGTATATTATAATTTTCGTTACTTATATTATAATTTTCGTTATAGTACTTAGTAAATTATATGAGCAATCAGTACCACGATGGGCAGGGTGATAATGGTACGCTGCAGGAAGATGATAAAGAGATCCAACAGATTCATCGGAATTTTGGATTTTAAGATTACCGCCCCGGTCTCACTCAGATAGACCAGCTGGGTAAAGGACATGGCTCCGATGATAAAGCGGGTGATTTCAAATTCCAAATTGGCAACGAGAATGGACGGAAGAAACATATCCGCAAATCCTACCACCACGGCAGGGGCCGCAATATCCGCTCCGGGAACCTGCATGATATTCAGTAGCGGAATCAGGGGATAGGAAATCCAGGTAAATATCGGGGTATATTCCACGATGATCAGAGACAGGGTACCCCAAGCCATAACGAGAGGCATAAGGCTGAGATAGATATCAATTACGGTTTTCGTACCGTCAACCACAACGCCGGTGGCTCCGTTCGCTTCTTTTGCCCGAAGGATCCCTTTTTCCACCGCCCAGTTATGAAGACTTCGATCTCCCGGAACTTCCTCGTTGATGTTTTTTTCTCCGCCTTCAAAATAATCCTGTGACTTTCCCGTAAGCGGGGGGATTCGGGGAAGAATTAAGGCCGCAATCAGGCTTGCAAAGGAAATTGTAAAATAAAAGGGTAAAAACACATGCTGCAGTTCCAAAAACTGGGCCACAACCACGGCAAAGGGCAGGGATACGATGGAGAAACAAACCGAAATGATGCTTGCTTCCTGGGCTGTGTAAAACCGTTTCTGGTACTGCTTATCGGTCAGCACCACGCCAACGGGACCACTTCCGATCCACGAGGCAATCCCGTCAATGGCGGATCGACCCGGTACCCGGAAAAGCGGCCGCATAAATTTTCGAATCAGGGTTCCCAGATAATCCATGGCCCCGAAATCCAACAGTAAGGGCAGTAGGAAACCGGCAAAGAAGAACCAGGTGGCCAGTGTCGGCAAAAGTTCATAAAGAATGGTTCCACCGGTGGCTCCGGAGGTGATAAAGTCCGGTCCGATTGTATAAAAGGTCAGAAGAATAAAAAAAGCACCCAGGACTCTGGAGATGAGCCATAAGGGGCCAACCACCAATAAGTCCTTTAAAAAGGGTCGTTGCATAATAAAACCCGGTTTAGCAAAGGTAGCGAATAGTGACAGTACGGCACTGATAATGACCACAACCGTCATCAGTCCCGGTAAAAACTCCCCGTAGGAAGCCCGGAAAAGATCAGCCATATATCCGACGCCGATGGTGAAATTTCCGCCGTAGGGCAGAGGAATAACAAATAGAATGAGTCCCAGTAAAGAAGGAATTGCAAATTTTAAAAAGGCTTTTCGGTCAAAAAGGGTATTGCTGTTGGAATTCAATGGTGCTTTAGCCATAAGATCACTCCTTGATTTTTTAATATGATTTTTTGCTAATCCAACAATACCACAAAGCTGCTGAATAATCAAAAGGAAATTTGTATAAAAATGCAGATAATACAAAAAAAGATTCCCAACGAGGAAAACCTCGGTGAAAATCTCTTCTGTGCAGTTTCTATAATAATTTTGCAGTTTCTATAACACTTCTATCACATTATTCGGTCAGGATTATTGTTCCTGCTCAATATAGTCAATCAGCTTTTCTTCATCCACTTTTCCGGAAAAACGGGCTTTGCCGTTAATAAAGGTAAGGGGCAGCTGATAGCCGTTATCCACAAGTCTTAGCTGATCGGGATAGTTGTCGGCTTGATCATCGGCAATGTCAATAAACTTCGTTTCCGTGATGTCAGAAACCCGGCTGTTTTCAATAGTCTTCACCATACTGTCGTAAACTTCTTTCATACTTGGTCCGTCACTGGGACTGCTCTCAGGGCTGGGCCCTCAGCCACAGGGTTCCGCCACTGCTTCGTCCTTTGTGCCGAATACCAATACGCTTACTTTTTCTTCCATGGTTTTTTCCTCCTTCAATTAGGAATTACAATTTGAAGTAATTATATTATAAAAGAGTTATTATTGAAATGTGAACTTTTAACATAATTATCGGCAAAGATCTTTCCTAGGAGGATTCCGCCGGAAAAATCAGCACCGGAATTTGGGACTTTCGAACGACCCTGTCCGCCGTGCTGCCCATTAACAACTCCGCAACGCTTCCGGCCCCTTTTTTCGCCATAGCGATCAGGGTGGCATTTTCCTTTTCCGCAACGTCCAAAATGTTATTGGAGGCGGTACCTTTTCGGACTTTGGTGGTCACAGTAAAGCTTAGCTCCTCAAATTCCCGTTGAAGAATTTGCAGTTTGGATTCGAGGTCCGCCGCTTTTTTCTCCACTGCCTGGGTGGTTTCTCCACTTTCAACAACGGATAGAAGCACAACCTCCTGTAAATCCTTTAACTCTTTGATTTTCTCAATCATAGTTTCCGCATGGACGGAGAAATCCGTAGGAATCAGGATTTTCACAAACTTCAGTTTGCACGAAGCTTCGCATTTATCCTCCGCGACACGTGTACACTTTTCCACAAGCACAGGGGTCGTGGACTTTCGAAGAATATTGGTCGTGGAACTTCCCATCAGCCTGCTTCGAATGATTCCTTTTCCGTGGGATCCCACAAGAATTAAGGAAGCCTGCTCTTCATCAGCGATCCGGTTAATTTCTTCTGCGATAAAACCGATGGGAACCTTGATTCTTACCTTCAGACCCAGAGCTTCCAGGTCTTTTTTATAGGTTTCCAGGATTTTTGCGTTATGCTTTTGAAACTCCGGAGCATTTCCGCCGGCGGAAGAGGTATCCGCAACATGCACAAGAATAACCTCTTTCAGTCCGAAGCTCTTCAGTTCCGGTAAGCACTGAAACAGCTGCTCCGCCGCTGGAGAATAGTCCGTGGCTAATAGTACTTTGTCAAATAGCATATAAAAAACCTCCTTAAGAATTTTTTATGATGATCGAATCTCTCTTCGGTCTCCCTCTTTTTTCGGGAACCAGTGCCGGGTACTGTTGGAAATCCGCACCAGCGTCAGCATCAGCGGAACCTCCACCAACACGCCGACGACCGTAGCCAGGGTTGCGGGATGCTGCGGACCGAAGAGAGCGATGGATACGGCAAGAGCCAACTCAAAGAAGTTGCTCGCACCGATCATTGCGGCGGGAGAGGCCACATTGTGGGTGAGTCTCCAGGCCTTTGCCCATCCATAGGCGATGCTGAAGATTAAGAAGGTTTGAATGATCAGCGGAATGGCGATTAACGCAATGTGCAGCGGATTGTTGACCAAGGCTTCTCCCTGGAAGGTGAAAATTAAAATCAGCGTAAGAAGCAGACCTACCATGGTGATATTATCGAATTTTTTCAAAAATACGTTTTCAAAGTATTCGATTCCTTTTTTCTTAATGATCTGCTCTCTCGAAATAAATCCTCCCGCCAGAGGAATCACAATAAACAGCGCAACCGATAAAAACAGCGTCTCGTAAGGAACAAATACATCGGACACCCCAAGCAGGAAGGCCACAATCGGGGTAAAGGCCACAAGAAGGATCAGATTATTTACGGCAACCTGTACCAAGGTGTAGGCGGGATCGCCATCGGTAAGGTGACTCCAGACAAAGACCATGGCGGTACAAGGAGCGGCACCCAGTAGAACAGCCCCGGCTAAATACTGATTGGCCAGTTCCAGGGAGAAAAAGTTCTGAAAGACAAACCGAAAGAAAAAGGCGGCAATCAGATACATGGTAAAGGGCTTGATCAGCCAGTTTACGGTGGTGGTTACAATCAGGCCTTTCGGTTTTTTCGTTGCGGCGATAATGCTTTTAAAATCAATCTTCAACATCATCGGATAAATCATTAACCAGATCAGTACCGCAATGGGGATCGAGATTTCATATACGGTAAACAGTCCCAGGGTTTCCGGTACTGCGGGTAAAAACTGCCCGATGGCTACCCCGATAATAATACAAAGGGCTACCCAAAGGGTAAGGTTTCGACTGAAAAAGTCCATTTCCTGTCGAGCGGATTCTTTTTTCTTTTGACTCATGTTGATCGCCTCCTGGTAGATTTAATGGTATTGCTGATGGAATTTAAGCAAGGGTTTTACAGCTTTCCTGATTTTCATTGAAAGCCTGCAGATTTTTTGCATCCTCCCGGCAAATCGATTGGTTTTTCATCTGTTCCTGCAAATATTGGTACAAAAGAGCGCGGGAGGAGATAAATTCCGGTTCTAACCGGTAATAGGCCCACTGGGCTTTTTTGCTGCAGGAGATGATTCCTGCGTACTTTAATTTTGTTAAATGTCTTGAGGCATTGGACTGACTGATCTGAAGAATTTCCTCGATTTCGCATACGCACAGTTCCTGATGCATCAGAAGGGATAAAATTCGTAAACGGTTTTGATCGCCTAAAACTTTAAAGAGTTCTTCCATTTTTTCACCACCTTATATGATTGGAATGAATTATAAGTATATACTAATAATAAAAGGAATTAGGAGTTTTGTCAATGAAATGCTGAACTTCTTAACGGAAAGTTAACGGTAGCGATCATTCATTAAAAAAATCCCCCGAGGGCCAAGGCCTTCGAGGGGAGATGCAGGGAAGATTATTTGATCAGTTTTTCAATTTCCTCAGGCTTTAACACTTTTCCGGTACTTTTCACTTCCCGGTCGATTACCAGTGCGGGAGTACTCATTACACCGTACTGCATAATGGCTTTCATGTCCTCCACTTTTTCAATGGTTGCCTCAACCCCTGCGGATTCCACGGCCTCTCTTGCGTTTTCTTCAAGCTTCTTGCATTTCTTGCATCCTGTACCCAAAATTTCGATTTTCATCATCGCGCCTCCTTTAATAATAGTATAAAGAATTTTTAATCTAAACATTAACTTCTTATAGTGCAGATCCTCCTAATGAAGGATAAAATTGAAAACATAGCCCACCAATACAATACTAAAGCCTGTGATCCCGATAAAAATTCCCAGAAGCTTCGGTTTGATCACTTTTCGAAGAAGAATCATGGCGGGAACGGACATGGCCGCAACGGACATCATAAAGGAAAGTGCGGTTCCCATACCCATACCTTTGCCGATCAGCGCTTCCGCAATCGGAATGGTTCCGATAACATCCGCATACAGGGGAATTCCAATGGCTACACCGATCAGTACCGCAAAAGGATTATCCGGACCGGCATACTGAGACAGAATCTCCTCCGGTGCCCAGCCGTGAATGGCGGCTCCGAGACCGATTCCTATCAACAGATACACCCAGACATGACTGACAATGTTTTTTACTTCCGTAACCGCATAATCCACCCGTTCTTTTTTCGTCAGGGTTTCCACTTCGCCGTTACCGGTCTTCATTTCATATACATACCCTTCCACCTGGTCTTCTAAACCGAGTCTGCCGATCACAATACCGCCGACAATCCCGATAATGACGCCCATGATCACATACATCAGAGCAACCTGCCAGCCGAAGGCGGCAAGCAGCACCACAATCGCTCCCTGATTAATCAGCGGCGAGGTGATCAGGAAGGAAAAGGTCATACCCAAATTGACCCCGCTTTCCACAAATCCGATAAAGATCGGTACCGAGGAACAGGAACAAAAAGGGGTTACGGTTCCCAGTAAGGAAGCCATAATATTTCCCTTGATGCCGCCGAGTTTCTCCAAAATCTTTTTCGTCCGCTCGGGGGGGAAATAGCTCCGAATATAGGAGATAATAAAGATCATAATACTGAGGAGAATTAAAATCTTAATCACATCGTAAATAAAAAAGTGTACGGAGGATCCCAAATTACTCTCCATTGATAACTGAAAAACATTTTCCACAAGATAGGCAACGCCGTCATACAGCCAGGTGAACTGCAGAATAGCCGTAAATACACTCCAAATATCATTTAACACATTCAACATATGACTCATCCTTTCGGTCGGTTTTAATTATAAACATATAAGCATACGCTTATGATAAACCTTAAATTACGGATTGTCAACGGGTTTTATGAAAACTTAACAGAAGTTTTTTTGATCAAAGGTTTTTGAATAACCGGCAGGAGTTTTACAGATCTTTCGCGAATATAACTATATTGGATTATAGAAAAATGAGGTGACGGATATGAAGTTGAAAATCGGATTTATCGGAGCAAAGGATACCCTGGCGATCCTTGAAGAAGTCGCAGGGGAGTATGAAACAGAGTTTGAAGCCGTAATTGCCCCTTATGAAAAAAAGGAAGAGACGCCGGGGCTGCTGGACCGGTATATGGGAGGGCTGGATGCCGTAATCTTTTCCGGGCAGATGCCCTATAAAATCGCGAAAAAGCATCGGGATATTGAAGTTCCAGCCTTGTATATGCCCCATCGGGGAACCAGCATCTATCAGGTACTGTGGAAAATGAAAAGCGACGGTCGGAATCTGGAGAAAGTGAGTTTTGATAATGTATCGGAAAAAGAGGTTATAGAGATCTATGAGGATCTGGGAATCTCCAATGAAGAGGTGTATGTCAAGGAGTATCAGGAGAATCTGAGTTACCGGGAATGGGCGGAGCATCATCAAAGGCTGTATGATCAGGGAAAAATTGATACGGTGATTACCTGTCTGAGGGAAACCGCAGAAATACTGCAAAAAAAAGGGGTGCCCACTTACCGTGTGCTGGTAACCAAACCCCTGGCCCGGCAGGTCATCGAATCCGCGGTTTACGAGGCCAAAAGCCGAAAGCTTCGGAAAAATCAGCTGGCGGTGGTGGTGGTCAATATTGATGACTTTCAGGAAGAGATCAAAAGTTTTCCGTCGGAATACGGCGTACAGAAATTAAAACTGCAATTCCACCGGCTTTTATTGGATTATGCGGAGGAGACCAAAGGCGCCATTTTTTCCATGGGCAGCGATGAGTTTCTCATATTTACCACGGGAGGAGCACTGGAAACCTCCACGGACGGATTTAATAACAGCCCCTTAATGGAGCGGATCCGACGGGAGATGACCCTTCGAACGAGTATGGGGGTAGGATTCGGAACCACCGCTTATGATGCGGAGCACAATGCCAGAATCGGTCTAGCCCATGCCAAGGATCAGGGTGGAGACTGCGTGTTTCTGGTGGATCAGGATCGAAATATTACGGGACCCCTGGGGCGGAAAAATCAACTGGAATATTCCTTGGCCTCTTCCGATGAGAAAATTCTT